>JAGWUG010000055.1 GCA_028868555.1 Actinomycetales bacterium
AAGAACTCGTCGATGGCCGCTGCGAGCTCACCAACTGGCTTGTCGCCACCCTCTGGGGACATGTTCTTCCAGAAGACAACGTGGTTGACGTGGCCGGCCAGGTTGAAGGCCAGGTCCTTCTGAAGCTTGTTGATGTTGCCCAGCGCGTTGTTAGCGCGAGCCTCTTCCATGGCCTCGAGAGCCAGGTTGGCACCGTTGACGTAGGCAGCGTGGTGCTTGTCGTGGTGCAGGGTCATGATGGTGCCGGAGATGAATGGCTCAAGAGCGCCGTAGTCGTAGCTGAGTTCTGGAAGGGTGTACTTTGCCATTTTTTACTCCTAGTTGTGACTGTTGGTGAAATTCTAAATCTTTTGGTTCCGAGAAATTACGGATTAACCTTCGAGTTCATCGGGTAGAAACGCATCGGTAAGGGGAAGACCCAGTTCCTCTGCCTTCTTGTCGGCCATCGCCAGCAGACGACGGATTCGGCCGGCAACGGCATCCTTGGTCATCGGTGGCTCCGCCAAGTGGCCAAGCTCATCGAGCGAGGCCTGCTTGTGCTGCAGACGCAGCTCACCGGCGTACTTGAGGTGCTTCGGCACATCATCGCCGAGGATCTCGAGCGCGCGCTCAACGCGGGCACCTGCGGCAACCGCAGCCTGAGCGGAACGGCGCAGGTTGGCGTCGTCAAAGTTGGCCAAGCGGTTGGCGGTGGCGCGAACCTCTCGGCGAAGGCGCAGCTCCTCCCACTTCAGCACCTGTGTGTGGGCGCCAATCTGGGTGAGCATGGCGGCAATGGCCTCGCCCTCTCGGATTACCACGCGGAACAGGTCGCGTACCTCGCGGGCCTTGGCCGCAACACCTAGGCGGCGGGCAATACCCACCAGAGCCATCGCTGCCTCGTTACCAGGCGCGGTAATTTCCATCGATGCGCTTCTGCCCGGATCGGTGAGCGAGCCGCGAGCCAGGAACGCACCGCGCCAAACGGCCTGAGCCTCGGCTAGCGAACCGGAAACCAGGTGCGAAGGCAGGCCGCGAACCGGACGACCCTTTGGGTCTACCAAGCCAGTCTGGCGAGCCAGCATCTCGGCCTGGTTGAGAACCCGAACCTGGTAGCGCGCAGTGCGACGAATGCCATTCGGCGAGATTACCGAGAGCTCGCTGTCAACACCGAAGAGCTCTGCCAGTTCCTTGCGGACTCGGCGAGCCAACTGAGCGGTGTCGAGTTCAACTTCGATGGCGATCTTGCCGGCGATTAGGTGCAGGCCACCCGCAAAACGCAGGATGGTTGAGAGCTCCGCAACGCGGACGTTGTTTTTCGTGATGGCGATGCGCGCCAACTCGTCTTTGACCTCTGTGGTCAATGCCATAACTATTCCCTGCCTAGATCTCTGTGCTTCACCGAAACGGTGACGTCACTCAGGCTCCCCAGCTGAGCGGCAATTTCATTCACCAGAGCCACAGAGCGGTGCTTTCCACCGGTGCAGCCGATTGCGATAGTTGCGTATCGCTTGTTCTCGTTCAGATACCCCTTGAGAACCGGCTTTAGCGCAGCAACATATCCTGTCACAAATTCGGAAACGCCATTCTGTGCCAGAACGTAGTCCGAAACCTCTTGGTTTTCGCCCGTGAAGGGGCGCAGTTTTTCAATCCAGAACGGGTTTGGAATGAAGCGGGCGTCGGCCACCATGTCGGCATCGGAGGGTAGGCCGTACTTGAAGCCAAAAGACATGACGGTCAGCTGAAGCTTGCTGGTGGAGGCAATGGAGAAGCCGTCCGCGATGCGGTTGGAAAGCTGGTGAATGTTGAGGTCCGAGGTGTCAACAATCACGTCGGCATTTTCCCGGATGCTCAGCAGCGCGCGGCGCTCGGCGGCGATGCCGTCGTTGATGGTTCCGTTGGCCTGAAGCGGGTGTGGGCGACGCACGTTCTCGAAGCGCTTTACCAGGGCGGCGTCGTTAGCCTCCAGGAAGAGCACGCGAACGTTGACGTCGCGGTGGCGAACAGCGGTGAGGCTCTCGGCGAAGTCTTCGAAGAACTCGCGGCCGCGGACGTCGATTACCACGGCTACTCGCTGGAGCGGGGTCTTGGCCATGGTGAAGAGGTCGGCAATTGGGCCGAGCATGAGTGGTGGCAGGTTGTCTACGACGTACCAGCCGAGGTCCTCGAGGGCGTTTCCCACGGTGCTTCGACCGGCGCCGGACATGCCGGTGACAATCAATAGCTCGGGCTTTTCGCTCACGATTCCTCCACTTTCACTAGAAGTTTAGCCCCGCGCGACACGCCGATGGAGTGAAATCTGAAGATTGCCCCAGCCGGAGGTTTTTAGGCCAGTGGATCGCCGATTTCGGCCACAATCTGCTGCGCCAAAACCGGCCCGATGCCCGCTACTTCGGCGATTTCATCGGCGCTGGCCTGCTTCAGGCGCTTGGCAGAACCAAAGTGCTTGAGTAGAGCCTTCACGCGCTTCTCCCCCAGGCCGGAAATCTGCTCCAGCTGGCTGGCGATGGAGCCAGAACGCTTCTTGCGCTGGTAGCTGATTGCGAAGCGGTGAGCCTCGTCGCGAAGGCGCTGAACCAGGAAGAGTTCGTCGGCGCCGCGAGGCAGGATGACCGGGAACGGCTCCTCCGGCAGCCAGAGTTCTTCCAGACGCTTGGCAATGCCAACCACGGCGAGGTCGGTCACGCCGGAGTCGCGCAAGGCGCGGGCCGCGGCATTCACCTGCGGCTGGCCGCCATCGACGATGAGGAGGTTTGGGCGGTAGGCGAAGCGGCTCGGGGCCTTGCCGGTTTCAATAACCTCACCATCCGGACCGATCTCCGCGGTAGGTTCGGGCTCCGGTTCGCGCAGGTATTTCAGCCTGCGCATCAACACCTGGTAGATGCTGTCGGTGTCATCGGTGGTCTCTTCAATGGCGAAGTGGCGGTACTGGTCCTTTTTGGGAAGGCCGTCCTCGAAAACCACCATCGATGCCACCACATTGGTTCCACCCAGGTGCGAGATGTCGAAACATTCGATGCGCAGCGGGGCATCTGGCAGGTTGAGCGCATTCTGAAGCGCCGTTAGTGCCTCGGCGCGGGCGGTGAAGTCACTGGTGCGGCGGCTCTTGTAGAGCAGGAGAGCGTGCTTGGCGTTGGTGAGTGCGGTCTTGGCCAGGGCCGCCTTGTCTCCGCGCTGAGGAACGCGCAGGTCAACCTTGGAACCGCGCTTCTCCCCCAGCCAACGAGCAAGTTCGCGGGAATCCTCTGGTAGCTCCGGAACCAGCACCTCGCGCGGAACCTCGATGGGCTCTGCTCCGGCCGGGCTCTCGTAGACGTTCTGGAGAACGTACTCAACCAGCTCCGGTAGGTCGCGCTCCAACTCCTTGTCAACCACCCAGCCGCGCACACCACGGATGCGGCCCCCACGCACGATGAACTGTGAAACCGCGGCGGCTAGGTCGTCGTGGGCGATGCCGAAGAGGTCGGCATCAGTCTGGTCGGTGAAGACCACGGTGCTCTTCTCCAGCACCTTCTCAAGTGCCTGGTAATCGTCTCGCAGCTGGGCGGCAAGTTCGTACTGCTGCTCCTCGCTGGCGCTGATCATGCGCTGCTTCAGCCCGGCCACGATGCGGGTGTCGCCGCCGCCCATAAAGTCGATGAAGTCTCGGGCAATCTTCTTGTGCTCGTCCGAGGTGACACGGCCCACGCAGGGGGCGGCACACTTGCCGATATCGCCGAGTAGACAGGCGCGGCCGGTGCGCTTGGCTCGGTCAAACACTCCCTGCGTGCAGGAACGAACCGGGTAGACCTTCAGCAAGGTGTCCAGGGTTTCGCGGACTGCCCAGGCGTTGGTGTAAGGGCCGAAGAATTTAACGCCCTTCAGCTCGCGATTTCGGGTTATGAAGGCGCGCGGGAAGGCATCGGAGAGGGAAACCGCGAGGTACGGGTAGGACTTGTCGTCCTTGAAAACCACGTTGAAGGGTGGATCAAACTGCTTGATCCACATGAACTCAAGCTGCAGAGCCTCATACTCGCTTTTGACAATCACCCATTTGACGTCAACCGCGGTGGTGACCATGCGGCGGGTGCGTTCATGCAGGCTGTCCAGCGGGCCAAAGTAGTTGCTGAGGCGGGCGCGCAGGCTTTTGGCCTTGCCCACGTAGAGCACACGCCCGTTGGCGTCTAGGAAACGATAGACACCCGGACCGGTGGGGATTTCACCGGTCTGCGGGCGCCAGTCGATGTCCTGGGCCACGGGTTAGAGCAGCTCCTTCAGGAACGAGCCGGTGTAAGACTTGGCGTTCTTAGCCAGCTGCTCCGGGGTGCCCACTCCGATGATGGTGCCGCCGCGGTTACCGCCCTCTGGACCGAGGTCGATTAGCCAGTCGGCGCAGCGGATTACGTCGAGGTTGTGCTCGATGACGATAACGGTGTTGCCCTTCTCCACCAGGGAGTTGAGCACGAGCAGCAGCTTGCGCACGTCTTCGAAGTGTAGACCGGTGGTTGGCTCGTCGAGCACGTAGACGCTCCGGCCGTTGGAACGGCGCTGCAGTTCGGTAGCCAGCTTGACGCGCTGAGCCTCACCACCGGAAAGGGTGGTTGCGCTCTGACCTAGGCGAACGTAGCCGAGGCCAACATCAACCAGAGTCTCCAGGTAGCGAGCGATGGCGCTGATTGGGGCGAAGAACTCGGCCGCCTCGGAGATAGGCATGTCCAGAACTTCGGAGATGTTCTTGCCCTTGTAGCGGATCTGCAGGGTTTCGCGGTTGTAGCGCTGGCCGTGGCACTCCTCACAGGCTACGTAGACGTCAGGCAGGAAGTTCATCTCGATGCGCAGGGTTCCATCACCCGAGCAAGCCTCACAGCGGCCGCCCTTGACGTTGAAGCTGAAGCGACCCTGCTGGTAGCCGCGGGCCTTGGACTCCTGCACCTCGGCAAAGAGCTTGCGGATGTGGTCGAACATGCCGGTGTAGGTGGCAGGGTTAGAGCGCGGGGTGCGGCCGATTGGGGCCTGGTCCACGTGGACCACCTTGTCCAGAAGCTCAACACCCTCAACTCGAATGTGCTTACCCGGAACACCCTTGGCGCCGTTGAGTTTGTTTGCCAGCACCTGGTACAAAATGTCGTTGACCAGCGAGGACTTACCGGAGCCAGAGACACCGGTCACCGCGGTGAGAACGCCGAGCGGGAACTCAACGTCAACGTCCTTGAGGTTGTTCTCCTTGGCTCCAACCACCTTGAGCTTGCGCTCATCGTTGATTGGGCGACGCTTGCTCGGAGTGGCAATGGACTCGCGACCAGCCAAGAATGCGCCAGTTGAAGAGTTCTGGTTTTCGAGCAGTTGCTCGTAGGTGCCAGAGTGAACCACTGTTCCACCGTTTACGCCGGCTCCCGGACCAATGTCAACCACCCAGTCAGAGGCCTTGATGGTGTCCTCGTCGTGTTCAACCACGATCAGGGTGTTTCCCAGATCGCGCAGCTTCACCAGGGTGTCAATCAGGCGGCGGTTATCGCGCTGGTGCAAACCGATGGATGGCTCGTCAAGCACGTAGAGCACGCCGGTTAGGCCGGAACCAATCTGGGTGGCCAGTCGAATACGCTGCGCCTCTCCACCAGAAAGCGAACCCGCGGCACGCTCCAGCGAAAGGTAGTCCAGGCCAACCGCCATCAGAAAGTCGAGGCGGGCGCGAATCTCGCGCAGCACCTGAGCGGCAATCTGAACATCGCGCGAGTCCAGGGTGATGGTCTCGAAGAAGGCAACGCAGTCCCCCAGGCTCATCGATGCAACATCGGCGATGGACTTGGTGGCAACCTTTACGGCCAAGACCTCAGGGCGCAGGCGGTGACCATCGCAGGATGGGCAAGGAATCTCTCGCAGGAAGCCGGCCAGGCGCTCGCGCGACCAGTCGTTGTCGGCCTCGAGGTACTTGCGCTCGATGCGAACCAGAACACCCTCGAAGCCGCTGGTGTAGCGGATCTCGCGGCCGTAGCGGTTCTTGTGCTTGACCTTGACGTCAAAGTTGTTGCCGTAGAGGATTGCCTCCTTGGCCTCGTCTGGCAGATCCTTCCAAGGGTCGTCCAGCGAGAACTCGAGGTCTGCAGCCAGCGACTCCAGCATGCGCTGGAAATACTGGAATACACCCTTGCCCTGGTTGCTCCA
>JAGWUG010000056.1 GCA_028868555.1 Actinomycetales bacterium
TCACCGATGACCAACTCTGCGTCAACCGACATCTTGGTTCCCAGACCCGAACAGGCTGGGCAGGCACCGAATGGTGCGTTGAACGAGAAGGTGCGTGGCTCGATTTCGGTGAGGGTCAGCGGGTGCTCGTTCGGGCAACTCATCTTCTCGCTAAAGACGCGAGTGCGGCTCGGGGCATCGGTGGGTTCATCAACGAAGTCAATGAGGATGCGGCCACCGGCCAGCTTGAGCGCGGTCTCAACCGAGTCAGTCAGGCGACCGATGATGTCTTCCTTGGCCACCAGGCGGTCAACCACAACCGAAATGTCGTGCTTGAAGGTCTTCTTCAGCGGCTCGGCATCGGCCAGCTGAACGGTCTCGCCGTCAACAACTGCGCGGGCATAACCCTGGGTCAGCAGGTCCTTGAACAGGTCAACGAACTCACCCTTCTTCTGGGTGACGATGGGCGCCAGCACCTGGTAGCGGGTGCCATCTGCAAGCTCCAGCAGCTGGTCCACAATCTGCTGCGGAGTCTGCTTGATGATGCGCTCGCCACATTCCGGGCAGTGTGGAACACCGATGCGAGCCCAGAGCAGACGCAGGTAGTCGTGAATCTCGGTGATGGTACCCACGGTGGATCGCGGGTTGCGGTTGGTGGACTTCTGGTCGATGGAAACTGCAGGGCTCAGGCCCTCGATGAAGTCAACGTCTGGGCGGTCTACCTGGCCCAGGAACTGGCGGGCGTAGGCGCTCAGGCTCTCCACGTAGCGGCGCTGGCCCTCGGCGAAGATGGTGTCAAAGGCCAACGATGATTTGCCCGAACCGCTGAGACCGGTGAAGACCACCAGGGAGTCGCGTGGGATCTCCACATCGAGGTTCTTCAGGTTGTGAACCCGAGCGCCCTTGACGTGCAGAGTATTGGAGTGCGGGACCTTTGAGATAGACACCTAGAAAGTCTAAATCGCAGGAGAGACAACTAGAGCTTGTCGGCCTTATCCATCTGGCGAATCTCGTACTTGAGTTCCGAAATCTCGTCGCGCAGTCGAGCCGCCAGCTCAAAGTTGAGCTCCGCAGCTGCCGAACGCATTTCTTCGTCTAGCTCCACCACTACCTTGAGTAGTTCTTCACGGCCGTTTGCGTTGAGGCCAGCACGTCCGCGAGCCGGCAGCACAGCCTTGCCGTCGCGGCTGCGCTTCTGCTTGGACAACAGTTCTTCGGTGTCGGCCTGCTCGCTCATGATCTGGTCGGTGATGTCGGCAATCTTCTTGCGCAGTGGCTGCGGGTCGATGCCGTTGGCTAGGTTGTAGGCAACCTGCTTCTCGCGGCGGCGGTTGGTCTCGTCTAGGGCGCGAGCCATCGAATCGGTGATCTTGTCGGCGTACATGTGCACTTCGCCGTTGATGTTACGGGCGGCACGACCGATGGTCTGAATGAGGCTGGTGGTGGAACGCAGGAAACCTTCCTTGTCGGCATCCAGGATGCTCACCAGCGAGACCTCAGGTAGGTCTAGACCCTCACGCAGCAGGTTGATGCCTACCAGTACGTCGTAGATGCCCTGGCGAAGCTCGCGTAGCAACTCGACTCGACGCAGAGTGTCCACATCGGAGTGGAGGTAACGCACGCGAACGCCAGCTTCGGTGAGGAAGTCGGTCAGTTCCTCGGCCATCTTCTTGGTGAGGGTGGTAACCAGTACGCGCTCATCCTTGGCAGACCTGATTCTGATTTCCTCAAGCAGGTCGTCAATCTGGCCCTTGCTCGGCTTGATTACCACCTGTGGGTCAACCAGTCCGGTTGGGCGAATGATCTGCTCCACCACGCCATCGGTGATGCCCAGCTCGTACTTGCCTGGGGTGGCCGATAGGTAAACGGTCTGACCGATGCGCTCCTGGAACTCCGCCCACTTCAGCGGACGGTTGTCCATAGCGCTAGGTAGGCGGAAGCCGTGCTCCACCAGGGTGCGCTTACGAGAGGAGTCGCCCTCGAACATGGCGCCAATCTGAGGCACGGTCACGTGAGATTCATCAATGACGGTTAGGAAGTCCTCTGGGAAGTAGTCCAGCAGGCAGGAAGGCGCACTACCCGGAGCGCGACCATCAATCTGACGGCTGTAGTTCTCAATACCCGAGCAGAAGCCAATCTCACGAATCATCTCCAGGTCGAAGGTGGTTCGCATCTTGATGCGCTGAGCCTCAAGCAGCTTGCCCTGAGACTCAAACTCCTTGACTCGGGCAACCATCTCTTCCTCAATCTGCTCTAGCGCGCGGCCCATGGCATCGGGGGTAGCAACGTAGTAGGAGGCAGGGAAGACGGCCACGGTGTCTAGCTGGGCGATGATTTCACCGGTTAGCGGGTGCAGGCTGTAGAGCGCCTCAATCTCATCTCCGAACAGCTCAATGCGAATGGCCATCTCGTCATAGACCGGGATGATCTCAATGGTGTCTCCCTTGACGCGGAAGTTACCGCGGCTGAAGTCAACGTCGTTGCGCTGATACTGCTGGGCCACGAAGGCCTTGATTAGGTCCTGACGGTCGATGCGTTGGCCCACCTGAAGCGGAAGGCTCTGGTCCAGATACTCCTTAGGGGCGCCAAGACCGTAGATACACGAAACCGTACTGACCACAACCACGTCGCGGCGGCTCAGCAGGTTCATGGTGGCCTTGTAACGCAGGCGCTCCACCTCGGAGTTGATGCTCGAGTCCTTCTCGATGAAGGTATCGGTCTGCGGTACGTATGCCTCGGGCTGGTAGTAGTCGTAGTAGGACACAAAGTACTCAACCGCGTTGTTAGGTAACAGAGTGCGGAACTCGTTCACCAGCTGAGCGGCCAGGGTCTTGTTGTGCGCCAGCACCAGGGTCGGGCGCTGCACGGCTTCAATCAGCCACGCGGTGGTTGCAGACTTACCGGTACCGGTGGCACCGAGCAGAACCACGTCCTTCTCCCCCGCGTTGATGCGGGCGGCAAGCTCGGCAATTGCGGTTGGCTGATCGCCAGAAGGCTTGTAGTCGCTGACAACCTCAAAGGGTCTAAAACTGCGGGTGGTATCCACTAGGAACCCATCTCCGCTTCGCCATCGGCGTTAAAGGTCAGGCGCTCGCCGTTTTTAAGCACACCGATGCCCTGCAGCCGCAGTTTCTCGGTGGCTTCGCGCTCAAACTGGAGCCAGAGCTTGCCAGCGTCCTTGAGCAGCAGCCCAAGATCCTGGTTGGAGCTCAGGATGAAGTCGGCGGCATTGGCGCGCTGAGCCGGAGTGGCTTGGTTGCGAATCCGGGCCAGAGCCTGTTCGGCAGACATCTGGCGGTGGCTAACCATGCGCTTCACCTGCTCCTCCAGCGGAGCCTCAACGGTCACGATGCGGTCAAAGGGTAGCTGGCTCCCGGATTCCACCAGCAGCGGGATGTTGTATACCACCATTGCCTCTGGGCGCTGGGCCGCAATCTGGGCCTGAGTCTCGGCGCGCACCAGCGGATGGGTGATGGCCTCCAGGCGCTTGCGCTTCTCCGGGTCGTTGAAGACTATTTCGGCAAGCGCAGCGCGGTTCAGGCTGCCGTTTTCGTTGAGCACCGATGCCCCGAACTCGGCCTCAACGGCTGCGAGTCCCGGCGTGCCCGGTTGAACTACCTGACGGGCGATGGCATCGGCGTCTAAGTGCACCGCACCCAGCGACTGCCAGTGTTCGGCAACCGTGGATTTGCCGGCCGCGATACCGCCGGTTAGCCCAATCAAAAACATGAGATAAGCCTAAGCGTTTGGCGGCGCCGAACGGACGGACGTGGCTTAAAGCAGAAGGCCCACCCCTTTCGGGATGGGCCTCTTACCAGTCCGTAGGGACTTGAGATTACTTGCCGTTGAGCTTGTCGCGCAGAGCTGCGAGCGACTCGTCGCCAGCCAGGGTGCCGGCAGCAGCGCTGTCCGAACCGTAGCTGGTAGGAGCTGCATCGGTGCCTGCAGCGGCGGTAGCGCCGGTGCTCTCTGGGAGGGTAGCTGCGAGTGCGTTGAAAGCAGCAACCTGCTTCTTGTGCGACTCCCAGCGGGTGTGGGCCTCGGTCCACTCCTTCTCCCACTTGGCGCGAGCCTCTTCGAAGCCAGGCTTCCACTCGTTGGTGGTGGCGTCGAAGCCCTCTGGGTACTTGTAGTTGCCCTTCTCGTCGAAGTCAGCAGCCATACCGTACAGAGCTGGGTTGAAGTCGGTGCCCTCAGGGTCAACCTCTTCAATGGCCTGCTTGAGCGAGAGCGAGATACGACGACGGTCGAGGTCGATGTCGATTACCTTGACGAATACGTCCTGGTTGACCGATACAACCTGCTCGGCGAGGTCGATGTGCTTGCTCGAAAGCTCGGAGATGTGAACCAGACCCTCGATGCCGTCGGCAACGCGTACGAATGCACCGAAAGGAACCAGCTTGGTGACCTTACCTGGTGCGTACTGACCGATTGCGTGGGTGCGGGCGAATACCTGCCATGGGTCTTCCTGGGTGGCCTTGAGCGACAGCGATACACGCTCGCGCTCCTGGTCAACCTCGAGAACCTCAACGGTAACTTCCTGGCCGATCTCAACAACTTCGCTAGCGTGCTCGATGTGCTTCCAGCTGAGCTCGGATACGTGGACGAGACCGTCAACGCCACCGAGGTCGATGAAGGCACCGAAGTTAACGATGCTGGAAACAACACCGGTGCGGATCTGGCCCTTGGCCAGGTCTGCGAGGAAGGTGCTGCGGCTAGCCGACTGGCTCTCCTCGAGGAGGGCGCGACGGCTCAGAACTACGTTGTTGCGGTTCTTGTCGAGCTCGAGGATCTTGGCCTCAACCTTCTGACCCAGGTATGGGCCGAGGTCGCGAACGCGACGAAGCTCGATAAGCGATGCTGGGAGGAAGCCGCGGAGGCCGATGTCAACGATCAGACCACCCTTAACAACTTCGATGACAACACCGGTAACGGTGCCGTCTGCTTCCTTAACCTTCTCAACGTCGCCCCACGCACGCTCGTACTGAGCACGCTTCTTGGAGAGGATGAGACGGCCTTCCTTGTCTTCCTTCTGAAGAACAAGTGCCTCTACGGTGTCACCGACAGCGACGATCTCGCTTGGGTCGGCGTCGTGGCGGATGGAAAGCTCACGCGATGGGATGACACCCTCGGTCTTGTAACCAACGTCGAGGAGAACCTCGTCGCGGTCAATCTTGACAACGGTACCTTCGATGAGGTCGCCGTCGTTGAAGAACTTGAGGGTTGCTTCGACTGCAGCGAGGAAGTCCTCAGCCGAGCCGATGTCGTTTACAGCAACCTGGGTTGCCTTACTGGTGGTCATGTAGTGTTTACTCGATTTTTTGGGTTACTCGGGTCACGGCAAAACCTCACCCCAAAATGCGATGATTTTGCTTTACCGTGACAATTGACGGTTTTTGCACAAATGTGCCCACTTAGACTATCGGAGTTTCCCGTGTCAAATCAAGGATTTTGGCGCAGTGTTACGCGGTATTTTGCCCTCCGCCAAGGCGCTAAAACTGGGCGATCAGCGCTTCCAGCAGCTCCGCGGCCTCGGCATCGGTGTTTGCGGTAACGCTAATGGTTAGTTCTTCACCAAACCGGGCCCCCAGAGTGAGCAGCGAAAGCACGCTATCACCCCGCACCGATGCCTCACCGCCGCGACCGATTGTCACCTCTAGGCCACTATCTCCCGCGATTCTCGCGAACTCGGTAGCCGGACGAGCGTGCCATCCTTCGGGCTGTCGGATGGCGATGTTAGCGGTGACGGTGGCCATGGATTGAAGCCTAGTGGCCCGCCAGATCCCAGTTGGTGCCAACTCCCACGTGAACCTCGAGCGGGACCGAAAGCTCCACCACGGTGTCCATTCGGTGGGTTACCAGGTTGGTCATGGTCTCCAGCTCTCCCGGGGCAACCTCAAAAACAAGTTCGTCGTGAACCTGAAGGAGCATGCGGCTCTTGAGACCCTGCTCCTGAATGTCGTTGGAAATCTGGTTCATGGCCAACTTCATGATGTCTGCGGCTGTGCCCTGGATTGGCGCGTTGAGAGCGGCTCGGCGTGCGTTCTCGCGCAGCTGGAAGATCTTGGAGTTGAGGTCATCAAAGGGGCGGCGGCGGCCGAAGGTTGTGGTGGTGAAACCCTCGGTCTTGGCGATGTC
>JAGWUG010000057.1 GCA_028868555.1 Actinomycetales bacterium
AGCCGCCACGCGTGAGAGCGCGGCTTCGCTGCGCGACCGCCTGGTTTTGGCTTTGGCGAACGGTTCTGAATATGCGGTTGAGGGCTCCATGGCTCGCACGGCCGCATCGGTGGCATTCGCAATCATCAGGCATCACGCCATTTCTTCCAACACCGATGCCTCCACCGTGCGCCTCCCTGAACTCATTTCAGGTGCCGAGCAGGACGCTATCTTTTCGCAGCTGTTGGCGGGGGAGGCCGGCAGGGCTGCCGCCGAGCTTTGGCCGGCGCAGGTGCCAGAGGTTACCCGAGGTTTGGCCGGGTTCCGCGCCGAGCTCCGCGACCTAATCGCCGCCTGTCAGGAAATGGGACTCAACTCGGCGCAACTGGCAACGCTGGATCCCGCTCGTAAGGAGTGGGTTGCTGCATCCAAAATTTATGAGGGCTACGAGGCCCTGATGGCAACCCCCGAATACCTCAATAGGTTTGACAGCCCTTCGCTGATCAATCGGGCTATCCAGTTGCTGGCCGCTGGCGAAAACATCCCAGAGTTCAAGGCTGTTCTGGTTGATGACGCCCAGGAACTGACGCCCTCGGCAACACGGTTGATTCAGGCCATCTCTGCCTCCGAAGTTGAGATCGTCCTATTCGGCGATCCAGATGTCTCCACTCTTGGTTTCCGCCAGGCCGACCCAGGCCTGATGGGCAGGTTCGCGCTGCAGCTCGCATCTTCACGTGGGCAGGCGGTCACAGACGTCATCCTGGGGGAGAGCGCCAGCCCGCGTTCTGCCGAATTCGGTCGGGTCCTGGGCAAGGTTTCTTCGCTCATTGGAGCCGAAGGCGCGGGCCGTCAGCGCAAGACGCACGCCAGCTCTCCCGTGGCTCAGGCACAGCCTGACCCAACGGTCAAGGTTTTTGTGAGCAAACAGGCGGAGACCGAATGGCTGGCCTACACCCTCCGCAAGCTTCATCTGGAGCAGGGCCTTCCATGGCAGGAAATGGCCGTTGTAGCCAGAACCCGCCAACAGCTTGACGACTTGGAGCGGGCACTGGCCGCAGAAAGCGTGCCCATTCGTGTTTCTGGTGCTCAAACCGCCCTTCGCGATGAGTTCGCCTCGCGTGAGATGCTCGAACTTGCGGCCCTGGTTTGCCTCAACCCGCCCATCACGGCGGATCTCGCGGAGCGCCTGCTTCGTTCGCCATTCTGCGGCCTCGACTCAGTTGGTATTCGCCGACTTCGCCGTTCTTTGCGCCGTCAGGAAATAACTGGTCTGGCCGAAGGCCAACTGGCTCGCAACTCCGATGTGCTTTTGGTTGAACTTTTTGAAATCCCAGCCTCCGCTGAGACGCTCCGTGGTTCGGATGCCTATCGGGTGAGGGGCTTCCTCAAGTCTGTGAGCGCAGCCACCAAGTTGGCCGCCAATCCGGAGGCAACCATCGAGGACCTGCTCTGGGCGCTCTGGGAATCGAGCGGGCTGGCAAAGACCTGGTCCGAAACCAGTCGGGGTATCGGTGAGGTAGCCACTCAGGCCAACCGCAATCTCGACGCCATAGTTGCGCTATTCGCCGCGGCAAACCGATTTGTCGAGCGCAACCCCAACGGCGACAAGGCCCAATTCATCATCGCCCAGCTGGAGCAGGCTGTGCCAGAAGACTCCCTGGCGTTTGGTCGTCAAGCTGAGCAGTTCGTTCAACTCCTCACGCCGGCAGGTCTAGTCGGGCGTCGCTTCCAGGTGGTTGCTGTTCCGCAACTCATCGAGGGCGTCTGGCCAAACCTCAAACCTCGAAACAGTCTGCTCAACGCCAACCTTTTGGTGGCTCGTGTATCGGGCAGGCTCGCTGCCGACGGTGGAGTGGTGCGGGCCGAAATGGCCGACGAGCTTCGCATGTTCTACAAGACCCTGGGCGCAAGTTCCGGGCAGGTCTTGATCAGCTCATACTTCGACGAAGACGAGCAGGTCAGCCAGTTCGTTGGTTTGGCATCTGCAACGGGAATCCCTGCCGAAGAAGACTTCAAGCTTTCCTCACTCACACTTCGAGGCATGGCCGGTTCACTGCGCCGGCGCCTGGCAACCAGCCAGAACCCTGCCGAGCAGGCCAAACTCGCGGTTGACCTCGGCCGCTTAGCCGAGGCTGGCGTTCCGGGAGCCCACCCCGATGACTGGTATGGCCTGGCCCAGATTTCCAGCACCGAGCCGCTGTTTGAGTTCGTTTCTGAGGAGAACGTTCCGGACCTCGAAGAAGCGGCCGACCGTGGCGAGCGAATCACAATAAATCCGTCGCAACTCGAGGCATTTGCCAAATGCCCACTGCACTGGTTCCTCAACTACCACGGCGCTTCCAGTTCCGACTACTCGGCCTCGATCGGAACCCTGGTGCACAGAGCTCTCGAACTGGCCACCTCGGTTGACGAAGCCGAGCTCTGGAAGACCATTGACTCCAGCTGGCACACCCTCAAGTTCGAGAGTGCCTGGATTGAGCAGGCGGAGCGCCGTCGGGCTCAGAAGATGGTTGCCAACCTCAGCAACTACCTCTCGCAGTTCGAGCTCAGCGGCGGCCGCGTGGTGGCCAAAGAGCAGGCCTTCGAATTCAACCTCGGTGATGCCCATATTCGAGGCAAGGTTGATCGCATCGAGCGTACGCCCGATGGGTCGGTAATGATCGTTGACCTCAAGACCGGCAGCAAGGTTGTTTCCATCGCCGATGGCGAGTCTAACCCGCAGCTGGGTCTTTATCAGCTGGCCTATCAAAACGGAGCCTACGGGGAGCTCGCATCGGTGGAACCAGGAGCCAAGTTGGAGGGCGCCAAGCTTCTGCTGGTTTCTGGCAGTGCACCAGTCTTGAGAGCGCAGCAGTCGCTTGATGCAGTGCCTGAGCAGGCGGCCTACTTCACAAATCTTGTGCAGTCCGCCGCTCATGGAATGGCAATGCCGGCGAACGTTTTTGTAGCCCGCGTCTCCAGCCACTGCGATGATGACTCTCAGTTTGGAACTTGCCAACTCCACCTCACCAAGGCGGTGTCCTATGGCGACTAATAAGGTGTCGGCGCAGCAAATCTACGCACTTCTCAAGCCATTCGCTCTCACCATGGAGCAGCAGCGCGCAGTTGAAGATGGCCCGGTTGACTCGCCCTCTCTGGTGGTTGCCGGAGCGGGCTCGGGCAAGACCGAGCTGATGTCGGTTCGCGTGCTTTGGCTGGTGGCCAACGGGCATGCCAGACCAGATCAGGTGCTTGGTCTTACGTTCACTCGCAAGGCGGCCAGCGAACTCAGCAAGCGCATCTACAAGAGCCTGCTGGTGCTTCGCGACAGCGAGTACTGGCCGGAGGGTCTGGAATACGACTTTGCTCAGCCAAACGTCACCACCTACAACTCGTATGCCAACTCCCTCTTCCGTGAGAACGCGCTGGCGCTCGGACTGGAGCAAGAGAGTGCGCTTTTAACCGAGGCTGCGGCCTTCCAGCTGGCCCGTGAGGTAGTGGTCAAGTACGGAGCCAGCATCGATGCCCGCCTAACCGAGGTGGACATGAAGCTGGAGCCAATTGTTCAGGCAGTGCTCGAGCTCGCTGGAAGCATGAACGACAACCTGGTCACTGCCGAGTCCGTTACGGAAATCACCCAGAAGGTTCTCGCCAGCATCAGCAACCTGCCAAAGAAGCCAGACGGCGCCGATTTCACCCAGTTTGGCTACTACCCAGAACTCCTAGAGCCATTCGGTGTGACCGAGGTTCTGGCCAAGTTGGCCGACTACTACCGTGCCGAGAAATACCGTCTCGGGTACGTTGACTACTCCGATCAGGTGGCTCTGGCGGAGCGTGCAGTCCGAGAGCTTCCAAACGTTCTGGAGCAGCAGCGTGGACGCTACTCGCAGATCTTGCTGGACGAATACCAGGACACCTCGTTCCTGCAAACCAGGCTCCTAGCTGGGCTTTTCAAGGACAGTGCAGTGTTTGCCGTTGGTGACCCAAATCAGAGCATCTACGGGTGGCGAGGGGCCAGCGCATCCAACCTGGCAAACTTCCACACCGACTTCTCGACCGGGTCTCAGGCTGAGGCCAGGTTCGAACTCAGCACCTCATGGCGAAACCCGGTATCAGTCCTAAAGTTGGCCAATCATCTGGCTCAAGAACTCACGGTTCCGGCCACCTATCTCTCGTCATCCGCGCACCACCTGGTGCCCCTCACTCTGCACTCCCGCTCCGATGCCCCTGCCGGTCGGGTCCAGGTGAAGGTTGACCAGACCATTGAGCAGGAAGCAGAGTCGGTAGCCAAGTGGCTGGCTGCAAACCTTGCGCCGGCAGCGGGCGGTTCGTCAATTTCTGGTGGCACAACCGGCGCGGATGCTGCGCCCGAACCTCCAACCGCGGCAGTGCTGATGCGCTCCAAGAAGTGGATGCAACTGTTCCGCGAGGCGATTGAAGCCCAGGGGCTCTCGGTTGAAGTTGTAGGTCTGGGAGGCCTACTCGAGCTCCCAGAGATCATCGACTTGACCTCGGCGCTGCGCGTGATTCACGACCCCAGCCGCGGAACCGAATTGGTGCGTCTCCTCACCGGTGCTCGCTGGCGGATCGGGCCTAAGGATATCGATCGCCTGCACCGCTTTGCTCGCAAGCAAAATCGCTTCCACCTCAAAGACGAATCTGTTGCGCCAGAGGACGCGGTCAGCATCGTCGATGCCCTTGATCTTTTGCTCGATGCCAAATTAGCGGCAGATTCTGGAATCCCCGAGCCAGGACTATCAAGGTTCCAAAACGCCGCTGCCCTCTTCGCCAACCTGCGCTCGCAGACTGGCCTGCCCCTCGCGGAGTTCGTCCGCCTGGTGGAGCGTGAGCTTTGGCTCGACGTTGAGGTCATGGCCAACCCGCGCAAGAAAAACCCGATGGCGCATCTCAATGCCTTCGCAGGCATAGTTGCCGGTTACGCGCAGAGCAACCACCGCCCACACCTCGGCGCATTCCTCAAGTGGCTAGAAGTGGTTGACGAGCGCGAACGCCTCGAGGCGCCTAGCGCAGCACCCGAGCCAGGGGTGGTGCAGCTGCTCACCATTCACGCCTCCAAGGGTTTGGAGTGGGACTACGTATCGGTGGCCAACCTTGCCGAGGGTGACTTCCCATCCGAGGGCAAGGGAACCAGCGGTTGGTTGGCCAAGGGTGCACTTCCATACCCATTGCGTGGAGACGTCAATTCCCTGCCCAACTGGGACTACCGATCAGTTCAGGCCCAGCCCGAACTGAAGAAGTCGGTGGAGGCATTCAAGACCCAGATGCGTGAGCACCTGTACCGCGAGGAACTTCGCCTGGTCTACGTAGCGGTAACCAGGCCCAAACTTGGTCTTCTGCTCACCGGCTCCTACTGGAAGCCAGGCGTCAAAAAGGCCAAGGCGGCCAGCTCATTCCTAAACCGCGCGGTGGAACTTCCTCAGAACGAAGTTGAGGTATTCAGCCGTCAGCCGGCGGACGCCGACACAGCATTCCCTCCAAGAGAGTCCGACGAAAACCCACTTGCCCAAAACGAGGTCACAAAGCAGTGGCCGCTCGAACCGCTGGGCGAACACCACGGAGCCCGGGTTTCTCATTCGCGAGATCTAGTGATCGCAGCCATCAAGGAGGGGGCAGCCCAAACCGAGGTTGACCAGATCGAGCTGCTCCTGCGCGAGCGCGAGAACCGCATCCAAGCCCGTTCGCTCGTGCCGCTGCCGGTGCGCATCAATGCATCGGGTTTCAAGGACTACCTGCTAAACACTGAGCAGGCTGCCGAACGAATGCTCCGCCCTTTGCCTCAGAAGCCATACCAGGCAACCCGAGCAGGCACTGTCTTCCACTCCATCATGGAGCAGCGCAATGCCACACTGGTGCGCCAGCTCACTCAGGACCCAGACCTAGACATTGCCGACGAATCCGAACGTCTCTGGGCGCGAGAGCTCAGCTCCGGCGACCTAGCCCAGCACCAGGCGACAGTCGAAGAACTGCAGGCAAACTTTGCGAGTTCACGATGGGCTGACAAGGTTGCGGTTGAGGCCGAGACCGAGATACAGCTTGCGGTTGGGC
>JAGWUG010000058.1 GCA_028868555.1 Actinomycetales bacterium
AGAGTCGGGATGACAGGATTTGAACCTGCAACCCCCTGTACCCAAAACAGGTGCGCTACCAAATTGCGCTACATCCCGTAGCTAGTACCTCGAGAACCTCTCAGCCCTCAAAGAACAACCTGACAAGTGTATCTCAAACTTGAACAGAACTTCTCCTCGGCAACAGATTTCGTGCAAATTTTTCACCGATGCGCTCTTGCCGCTAAACTCTCTTGAGTACCTCGCGGATGTAGCTCAATGGTAGAGCCTCAGTCTTCCAAACTGATGGTGCGGGTTCGATTCCCGTCATCCGCTCGATAAGAAGCCGTCAACCTAAGTTGGCGGCTTTTATTTTTGCCGGCCTTACTTCTGACAGCCAGGACACCAGTAGAGCTTTCGGCCAGCCAACAGGGCAATAGACACCTTCTTGCCGCAAACCCGGCAACCCTCCCCCTCGCGCTTATAAACAAAGTTGCGCTCGGCCTTCTCCGGGTCGGACTCAAAAAGCTCGTCTCGGGTAATCATCACGCCGTGTTTCACACCGACGCGCAACAGCGCCACCGCGTCTTCCCATAGCGCAACCACCACGTCACGCGGCAGTGTCTTGCCTGGCGCATATGGGTCTAGGCAGGCGCGGAAGAGCAACTCGGCGCGGTAGACGTTGCCCACTCCGCTGATCACCGATTGGTCCATTAGCAGCGCCGCAATCGACTGCGAGCTCCGCTGCACGCGAGCCACGAAACGCTCGAGCTCCTCGCCCGTTGGATCCGGGTTCAGCGGGTCTGGGCCGAGGCGATCGTGGATGGCCTGAACATCGTTGGTGGTGATTACTTCACAAACAGTTGGCCCGCGCAGCTCACAAAGGGCATCGGTGGAGTAAAAGCGTGCCCGAACTTCACCCTTGGTTGGTTGGTCTAAAAAGCCGGACTCTTCAATACCCGTGTGCCACTGCCACTTGCCGTAGATGCCGAGGTGAATGCGCACCCAAAGGTTGTTTTCAAAGTGCAGAAACAACTGCTTGCCAATGGCTGAGGCCTCTACCAGGACCTGGCCGGAGACCCGCACCGATGCGCCCAGAAAACGGCCCTGTGGCGAATCAACCCAGATGCGCTTGCCGGCAAAGAGTCGATTGAACTCGTTGGCCGTTCGATGAACGGTATGTCCCTCTGGCACGTCAGCCCTCCCCGGCCTCGGTTACCGACTAAAGAATCTGGCCGGTGGTTTCGTAGATGCCAATCTTGCCGATGCGGCGAATGTGGCGCTCGTCATCGCTAAAAGGCTCGGCCACGAAAGCCTCGATCAGCTGGAGAACTTCAGCCTGCTCGTGCTGGCGAGCGCCGACGGCGATCACGTTTGCGTCGTTGTGCTGACGAGCCAGAACTGCTGTGGAGTGATTCCAGACCAAAGCTGCGCGAACTCCCTCAACCTTGTTGGCGGCAATCTGCTCGCCGTTGCCTGAGCCACCAAGAACGATGCCAAGGGCCTGAACTCCAGCCTTCTGGTCGGCAACCACAGCGAGGCCGGCGTTGATGCAGAATGATGGGTAGTCGTCCAATGGGTCATACGAGGTTGGACCGTGATCAATCAGCTCGTGGCCCTGCTTGGTGAGCTCTTCGATCAGGAAGTGAGAGAGGTCTAGGCCGGCGTGGTCGGTTGCTATGTGAATGCGCATTTACTTCTTCTTTTTGGCTTTTGCTGGACTCGAGGAAATCTTGTAGATGGCGCCATGCTCGGCACCCGGCTTGGGTTCGGTCCAGTTGCGGAAGAACACAAACTGAGTGAGGATAGCCGCCACCAGGTTGCTGATGAAATAGACCGCGATCATGGCGGCGAGGCTGCTCTGGGTGATGCCATTGGTTGCCTTTGGAAGCAGCAGGATCACAACCACAACTGAGACAAAGGCCAGAACCGAAACGTTCATAAAGAAGCGGCTGAACTTGGTGGTCTTGCGCTTGCGGGTAACCACTCCAACTAAAACCATGATGAGCCAGGTTGGGAACATAAGGAGGATTGCGCTGATCTGAGATAGCTGCATGGCGCTCTGCCAGCCGGCAATGGCGGCGTACATAACCACTCCGAGAATGAGGGCCACGCCGTAGATGAGGCTGGCCTCAATGGTTGGTGTGCGCTTGAAGTTCAAGGGCTCGCTCCTCACGGATATTCGGTGCTATTAGGCTAGTTGATGTATCCAGCCACCTCGACACAGGAGTCAGTTTGTCCGGCGAAAACCTCACTCGACAAGAAGCCGAAGAGCGTTCCGCGCTCATCAAAACCGAGCACTATCGAGTGGAACTCGACCTCTCGGGAAGCGACGAGAAGGTTTACTGGTCTGGAACCACAGTCACCTTCTCGGCAAACCGCACAGGCTCCAAGACTTTCATCGATGCCATCGCGGAGCGCATCACCCGCATCCAACTAAATGGTGAAGACTTAGACCCTGCCAAGGTCTACGACGGCTACCGCATCGCGCTAAGCAACTTGCAGCCAGAAAACTCCCTCATTGTGGAGGGATTCTTCCGCTACACCAACACCGGTGTTGGCATGCACCGCTTCGTTGACCCAGTGGACAGCAACACCTACCTCTACTCGCACTTCGAGCCGGCAGACAGCCGCCTCATGTACACAGTGTTCGAGCAGCCAGACCTGAAGGCAAACTTCGACTTCGTGGTTACCGCTCCTGCCGCCTGGACCGTAATTTCCAACCAGCCAGCGGCATCGGTGGACGATGTTGGCAGCGGCAAGCGCAAGTGGCACTTTGCCACCACCCCGCGCATCTCCTCATACATCACTGCCGTAGTGGCGGGTCCGTATCACGGCATTCACGGCGAGCTGACCACCAGTGGCGGCAAGAATGTGCCACTCGGCGTCTACTGCCGTCAATCACTCAAGGACTTTGTTGAGGCCGAGTACATGATGGACGTAACTACCAAGGGCGTGAAGTTCTACGAGGAGAAGTTCGGCGTTGACTTCCCATTCGACAAGTACGACCAGATCTACACCCCCGAGTACAACATGGGTGCGATGGAGAACGCCGGTTGTGTCACCTACAACGAGAAGTACATCTTCCGCAGCCAGCAGCCAATCGCCCTACACGAGCGCCGCGTAGTCACCATCCTGCACGAGCTTGCCCACATGTGGTTTGGCAACCTCGTGACCATGAAGTGGTGGAACGACCTCTGGCTGAATGAGTCCTTCGCCGAGTACATCTCGCACCTTGCCACCGCTGAGGTTTCGGAATTCACCGATGCCTGGACTACCTTTTGCGCCCAGGAAAAACTCTGGGCCTATGGCGAAGACCAGCTTCCAACCACCCACCCGATTGTTGATCCAATCAACGATTTGATGGACGTTGAAGCCAACTTCGACGGCATCACCTACGCCAAGGGAGCCAGCTCACTTCAGCAACTGGTTGCCTTCGTGGGTCAGGAAAACTTCCTCGCCGGAGTAGGAAACTACTTCCGCAAGCACTCCTGGGGCAATACCGTTCTGGAGGACCTCTTGGTTGAACTGGAGGCCAGCAGTGGCCGTCAACTGCGCGACTGGGCGGCACAGTGGTTGGAGACTTCAGGCCTCAACACTCTCAGCCCGGCTGTCACGATTGACGGCGACGGCAAGATTCTTGGCTTCGCTGTTACCCAGGGTGCCGTCAAGGAGTACCCGACCATCCGAGCCCACCGCATCAAGGTTGGTTTCTACAACCTGCAGGACTCCAAGGTGGTTCGCACCAAGCAGTTTGAGGTGGAAATTGACTCAGCTGTGGCGCAGGTGCCCGAAGCCGTTGGCGAGACTCGCCCCGACCTGATCCTGCTCAACGATGATGACCAGAGCTACGCCAAGGTGCGCCTTGACCGCAACTCATACGAGTTCGCGCGCGAAAACCTGAGCAAGCTCGAGGACCCGCTGGCCCGAGCCCAGCTCTGGGTCTCCATCTGGAACACCGCCCGCGACGCAGAGGTAGCACCGAGTCACTTCATCGATTTGGTACTCGACCACATCTCCACCGAAAACCAGTCGATGCTGGTCACCACAATGTTCAACCAGCTCCGTGCCTTTGCCAACTACTACCTGGCACCAAAGGGCCGGAACGACCGGATCGCAGCAGTTGCCGAGCGTCTCTGGGGACTCGCCGAGAAGGCTGAGCCGGCCAGCGACATGCAGCTTCAGCTGGTGCTGAACTTTGCTCGTTTGGCTCGCACCGATGCCCAGGCAGCCATCCTGCAGGGGCTCCATGACGGTTCGCGCAAGCTTGAAGGACTTCAGCTTTCGGCCGACCTGCGCTGGGAGCTTCTGACCGGTCTGGCCACTGTTGGAACCATCGATCGAGCAGTAATCGACGCCGAACTGGCCAAGGACAACACCGCCAACGGTCGTGCAGGAGCGGCTGCAGCCATCGGTGCTTTGAACACCCAAGACAGCAAGCGTGACGTTTGGCGAAAGCTGGTCCACAACAACGACTGGTCCAACGCCGAAGTCATGGCTGCGGCCTACGCCTTCAACCGCACAACCACTCCGGCCATGCTCGACCCGTTCGTCGAGCAGTACTTCGATGACGTGAAGTATGTCTACGAGAACAAGACCTACAAGATGGCGGAATACATTCTGCTTGGCCTGTTCCCAATTGCGCTCGCAAACAAGGACCTGGCCAACCAAACCAAACGCTGGCTGGAGCGCAACGCCAAGGCAAACCACACCCTGCGCCGTCTGCTGAAGCGCAACCTGGGCACCCTTGAGCGCGCTCTTGAGGCTCAGGGAATGGACAAGGGAGAGTAATGCAAACCGTAGCCACCGTTGCCAACGACTGGTTTGGCGCCTTCTGGACCCAGTGGCACACCCTGATTCGCATCCTTCTGATGCTGGTGTGCGCGCTAGTTGGACGTTGGATTCTCTTGCTCGTGGTTCGCCGCGTGGTGCGCTCCGTTGAGGCTGGCTCTCGAGTCAAGCTCAAGCTCGCCCCGCAGTTTGGCGGCGAGATCAGTCCGCTGACCAACGCCCGCCTGCTGCAGCGCACCAAGACCATGGCATCGGTGCTCAATAACTTCATCACCTGGACCATCGTCATCCTTACCGTCACCGCCATCCTGAGTGAGTTGGGAGTTGCCGTTGGAGCCCTAGCCGCAGGCGCCGGACTCTTGGGTGCCGGCATCGGTTTCGGTGCGCAATCACTCATCAAGGACCTCATCAGCGGCCTCTTCATCGTTGCCGAGGACCAGTACGGCGTTGGCGACAGCGTTAACCTCGGCGAAATCAGCGGCACCGTCGAATCGGTTGGCCTTCGCGTCACCCAGGTTCGCGACGTCGACGGCATCCTCTGGTACGTGCGAAACGGTGAAATCATCCGCGTCGGTAACCACTCGCAGGGCTGGTCCCGCGCGCTGGTGGACGTTGCGCTCGACTACAACACCGATGTTGAGGCAGCCCGTCGCGTGATCGAAGACGCCGCCGGCAAGGTGGCATCGGAGCCTGAAAACACCCAAAAGGTGCTTGGCGCTCCGGAGGTCTTTGGCATTCAGGTCCTTACCGGCGATCAGCTGGTGATCCGCGTGGTCCAGAAGGTCAAGTTTGGCAAGGCCGACGATCTGGCCCACGGCCTGCGCAACGAGCTCAAGCGAGCCCTGGATGCCGCTGGAATCCAGCTGGCCAGCAGCAAGCAGACTATTTTCGTTTCAACCAAGTAGCGCGAATGGCTGACAGCAACGGGATTCCCGAGAACTCTGAGGTTCTGCGGATCAACACTTCCAAGGGCGAGAAGGTTGGCGGCAACTTCTACGATGCCGTTGGCGGAAGAGCCACCTTCAAGCGTTTGGCCGATGAGTTCTACAAGGGCATTGAGACAGACGATGTTTTGCGCCCCATGTACCCGGAGGGCGATCTAGCACCAGCCGCGGAACGTCTGCAGCTATTCCTAGAGCAGTACTGGGGTGGTCCAACCGCCTATCAGGAGCAGCGCGGCCACCCGCGGCTGAGAATGCGCCACTCCCCCTACAAGATCAACCCCGATGCCCGGGACCGGTGGAT
>JAGWUG010000059.1 GCA_028868555.1 Actinomycetales bacterium
TTTATAAAGAAACCATAACCAGCCCTAAATAGTTGTTATTCGGCTGAGGTATGCCTTACTTTTCACAGGGGCGGATACTTTTGCCTTGTAATCATTTTCGATTGCTGGGAAACCCAGACATGGATGTCTGAACCGGTTCGCCAGCAACAAAATAAGGAGTATTTGTGAAGCACATCACTCGCGTAGTTGCAGCAGCCGGTGCCCTGGCACTCGCCGCAACCACCGCAACCGTCGGCGCAAGCGCCGCTTCGGCAGCAGACCAGCCAGTAATCGGCTTCTCGCCAATCAGCATGCAGATCCCAGCCATGGGCGGCATCTGGGGCGGAGTCCAGGGCTTTGGCGCCTCGCAGGGCCTGAGCGCAATCCTGGCGGACCCTAACTTCAACCCATCGCTTGCAAACCAGCAGATCACCGGCTGGCTGCGCAACCACCAGGTAAACGGCTGGTGGGCTATCAGCACCGATGGCACCGCACTCTCGTCGGCAATCGCCCTCTCGAGCTCGATGCACATCCCAGGTGTAATCAACACCACCCCAGAGCTCACTGGCCGCAGCAAGCCGCTGCCGGGCATTGCCTACAGCTCGCTGCCATACGCCCAGCTGGGTGAGATTGTTGGCCGCAACCTTGGTAAGTGCATGCTCAAGACCAAGCAGACTCAGGCCGTCTACATTGCTGGTACCGCTGGTGCCGCTGCCGACAAGATCGAGTACGCAGCTGCTGTAAAGGCACTGAAGAAGGTTTCGCCAAAGCTGAGCATCATTGCAACCGTTGCTGGTAACGGCAAGGTTGAGACTGCTCAGACCGCAGTGTCCAGCTCGCTGCAGGCTCACCCTAAGGTGACCGCATTCCTCGGCCTGTCCGATGAGTCGGCTGTTGGTGCAGTTCAGGCTCTGAAGGCTGCCGGCAAGAAGGCCAGCGCAACCTGTGTCACCGACATCGGTGGCTCGGACCAGGCTGTTGCCCTCTACAAGGCTGGCTCCATCTACGCAATCGGCAAGATTGACTTCGAAGGCGACCTCGCTCAGAACATCCTGTGGCTGAAGAAGGCCATGCAGGACCCTGCCAACACCCCTGGTGTTGAGATGTTCACCCCTACCAAGGAATTCGCTGGTAAGTAGTCTCAAAGGTGTGCCCCTAGGCGTGAAAACCTAGGGGCTTCACCTTTTCTTTTGAAGCAACAACCTCTTTTAGAAGCAACAAGTAGGTCAAAAAAAATGCGCAAACCCGACTCCCTTTCCCTCCTGCTGTTTGTGCGCAGCTGGGGAATTGTTATCCTCTTCGCACTGCTCTGGGGTGCGTTTAGCATCTGGGGCTTCCCAATCTTCGGCACCTTCGTCAACTTCTCGGTGATCCTCCAGGGTGCTGCAATCAGCACTATCTTCGCGGCGGCAATCGCGATGGGAGTCTTCTCTGGAGTGCTCGACCTGTCGGTTCCTGGAACCGCAGCTCTTTCATCGGTGCTGCTAGCAAAGTGCCTGCTCAGCGGAGTGCCAATGTGGCTCTCGTTCGTGGTGGCAATCGCCGCCGCAGTCGTTGTGGGTCTTTTCAACTCGTTCTTCACGCTGCGCGGCATCAACCCGCTGGCAGTGACCATCGGAACGCTCTCCATCACCACCGGTGCGGCCGCACTGATCACCACCGGTCCCCCACTGTACGGATTTACTCCGATGGACTGGCTGGCCACCAACCTCTACTTCGGCCTTCCAGCGATGTTCTATGTGGCACTGGTGATCTACATCATCGGAACCGTCTTCCTCACTCAGACCCGTGGCGGTGGCCGCTTCATGGCTGCCGGTGGTAACGCCGAGGCGCTGCGTCGCTCTGGTGTGAACGCCAACCTCTACAAGGTCCTGGGCTTCGTTCTCTCGGCCGGCCTGGCCGGCGTGGCAGGTATTGTCACCACCGCCTACACCACCCAGGGAAACCCAGCCGCAGCAACTGACTCGCTGTTCACCGGTCTTACCGCTGTTGCTCTTTCGGGCATCTCGCTGGCCGGTGGCCGTGGTTCGCTGCCAAAGGTAATGGTTGGTGCTTTGGTTATCGCCGAGATCACCTCCATCCTCAATATCAAGAACATCCAGCCATTCTGGGGAATCGTAATCACCGGTGCCCTGCTGATTGGTGCTCTGTACCTCGAGATGACCATTCAGAAGCAGGTTTCCAAGCGCGTGGTTGAAGCCAAGAACGCTGAACGTCAGGCTTCGCATCTGGCCGAGACCGCAGCCATCAACATTCAGAAAGAGGCCAAGTAAATGGCAAACACAAGCGAATACGCTCTCTCGCTTGAGGGCATTGACCTCTACTACGGCTACGTTCGTGCACTGAACAACATCAACCTGAACGTTGCCCCTGGCGAGTGTGTTGCACTCCTCGGAGACAACGGTGCCGGTAAGTCCACGCTGCTAAAGGTGATCTCCGGTGCTCACAAGCCAAGCCACGGCACCATCAAGGTTCACGGCAAGGCAGTTGAGTTCCACAACCCAAAGGACTCCGCTAACGCCGGAATTGAGATGGTCTACCAGGACCTGGCTCTGGTTGACGCTCAGGACACCGCCACCAACCTGCTGCTCGGCAAGGAGATCCTGCGCAAGGGCATCCTTGGAATGCTTGGCTTTGTTGACCGCAAGGCAATGCGTGAAGAGGCCAAGCGCGAGGTGGCTCAGCTGGGTGTGAAGATCGATACCCTCACCCGTCCGGTTGAAATGCTCTCGGGTGGCCAGCGTCAGGGTGTTGCCCTGGCCCGCTCGGCCGTGCGCGTTGCCAAGAAGGCGCAGGGAATCCTGCTGCTCGACGAGCCAACCGCTGCACTCGGCTACGAGCAGAAGGTAATGGTTGAGCAGATGATCAAGCGCATGTCTGCAAACAACATTGCCGTTGTGCTGGTTACTCACGACCTGCCGCTGGCATTCTCCACCGCCGACCGCATGGTGGTTCTGAACCGCAGCCGCAAGGTTGCCGACATTGCCACCAAGGACACCACCAACGACCAGATTGTTGGTTGGATCACCGGTGCCCGCGACTCCATGGAGAACATGTAGCGCACTTGCGTTAGGCGCAAACTAAAACTTGTTGCTTCACAAGCCAAAAGGCCGACACTCATCGAGTGTCGGCCTTGTTGGTTAAGTGAGAAGTTACTCCACGCGGGCTTCGTTTTGACGTGGGTTCAGGCCGGCTTCCTTGAGAGCCTTGAGCACGCGCTTGGTGTGTTCGTGACCGCCGGTCTCAACCGCAACATTTAGCTCCACAGCACTGATCTGGAACGCATTGCCGTGACGAGTGTGCAGCACCTCAACCACGTTTGCACCGGCATCGGCGATTGCCTGGGCGGTACGCACCAGCTGACCTGGGCGGTCCGGCAGCATCACACTGATGTTGATGAAACGCTCCGATGCAGCCAGACCGTGCTGGATGACCTTCTGGAGCAGCAGTGGGTCGATGTTGCCGCCCGAGAGGATGGCAACGGTGGTTCCCTTTGGCTTGATGGCTCCGCTCATTAGGGCTGCGACCGGAACTGCGCCGGCAGGCTCAACCACCTGTTTGGAACGCTCTAGCAGGGTCAGGATGGCCTTGGCAATCTCGTTCTCGGTTACGGTGACAACCTTGTCGATGTGCTGGCGGATGAGCTCAAACGGGATGTGACCCGGCTTGGAAACCGCGATTCCGTCGGCGATGGTCGGCTGGATCTGAATCTCAACCTCTTTGCCGGCCTTCAGGCTTGGCGGGTAGGCGGCCGCGTTCTCGCTCTGAACACCGATGACCTTCACCTTGCGACCCTGACGGGCGGCCTCCAACTTGGCGGCAACGGCCACACCTGCGGCAAGTCCACCGCCACCGATGGCAACGATGATGGTCTGAACATCCTGAACCTGCTCAAATACCTCTAGGGCAACGGTTCCCTGACCGGTGATGACGTCGATGTTGTCGAACGGCGCGATGAAGACCGAGTGGGTCTCGCGCGAGAATTCCTGGGCGGCCTTGAGCGCCTCGGCAAAGTTGGCACCAACCAGCACAACCTCGGCTCCGTAGCCGCGGGTTGCCTGCACCTTTGGCAAACTAGCGCCAACTGGCATGAAGATGGTGGCCTTGATGCCAAGCTTGCTGGCCGCAAGCGCAACACCCTGGGCGTGATTTCCCGCCGATGCAGCTACTACGCCGCGAGCCTTCTCCTCGGCGGTGAGCTTGGAGATGCGGTTGAATGCGCCACGAAGCTTGTAGGCGCCGGTGCGCTGCAGGTTCTCGGCCTTGAGGAATACATCAACGCCGGTGAGCTCGGTCAGGTAGTTGCTGTGCAGCACGGGAGTCTGAATGGCAATCTGGGCCACATTCTCGCGGGCAGCCTGGAAATCTTCCAGGGTGGGCGCAAGTACTGGCGCATGGCTTGTCATCGGTGCCTCTTTCGTGGGGCTAGTCTTGTGTAAAAGTTTACCTTCAGGGAGTTTTAGTGCTTGAGTTGAGCGCCGCAGAAGCACGGATGCTGGCACTTAGTGGCCTGGGTATGCGCGGGGTTCCAACCGCCCACGGTGGCAAAGCAACGGCCGCCGATGCCCTCCGGCACCTTGGTCTCTTCCAGATTGACAGCGTGAACGTTTTTGAGCGCGCCCACTACATGCCCGCCTTCAGCCGCGTTGGCGCCTACGACAAGGATGCCCTTGGGCTCTTCAAGCCGCTGAATGCCGGTGACCGCTCAGAATTCGTGGAGTATTGGGCGCACGAGGCATCGGTGATTTTGACCGAGGACCTGCCGCTCTACAAGTGGCGCATGGACAAGGCCAAGAACACCAAGGGGCGAACCTGGCAGTTTCTGGAGGCCAACCGCGATCTGAGCCACTGGATTGTGGCTGAGCTGAATGCCCGCGGCCCGCTGAGCGTGACCGAGCTGGATCACGACCGCAACAAGCGCAAGGGCACCTGGTGGGGCTGGAGCGATGTGAAGCGCGTGCTGGAGGCCATGTTCATGTTTGGTGAGCTCACCAGCGCTGGGCGCGACAACTTCAGTCGTCGCTATGCGCTTCCTGAGCAGGTGCTCCCCCAGAGCGTGATTGAGCGCCTGGCCACCGCCGACAACCTGGAGAGCCGCAAGACGCTGCTGCGCCAGGCCATCAACGTGCTGGCCGTTGCCAACGTCAAAGACCTAAACGACTATCACCGACAGTGGGGCACCTACAGCAAGCCGGAGTTTGACCGCGCGGTGGCCGACCTCGTTGAGGAAGGGACGCTTACTCCGGTGAAGGTGCCGGGCTGGAAGGACAAGCACTTTGCCGGTCCACGTGCGCTGCGCGAGCTGGAGGAAGCCACTCCGGGCAGCAACCCGACCACCATTCTGAGCCCGTTTGATCCGGTGGTTTGGAACCGCGACCGCGCAACTCGCCTGTTTGATTTCGACTACAAGATTGAGATCTACGTGCCGCAGGACAAGCGCGTCTTCGGCTACTACAGCCTGCCCATCCTGCATAACCGCAAACTGGTTGGCCGCATCGACCTCAAAAGCGACCGCCAAGCAGGCATTCTCGTTTCGCAGGCGGCCTGGGCCGAAGAGTGGGCCGACGCCAAGCAGATTGACTCTATTGCGGCGGGCCTGGCCAAGAACCTGCGTGAGGCGCAGAAGTGGCAGGGGTTAGCCAGCATTCGGGTTGAGCCGGCCGGCACCTTGAGCGCGGCGCTGAAGGCTGCGCTGGCATAGTTACTATCGCTCGGCGGTATGCCCTGCCCAGCCTTGGCGCGGGTAGCCTAAAACCAAAGATGCTTAGGAGCCGCCGTGTCCACACCAGAGATTGATGCCGCACTGGCAAAGTGCGTAGCCGAAGAAGCGGAATTGGTCTTCGACCGCTTCGATCACAAGACCGCCTGGGACATTGGTCACCTGATCATTGATGAGGCCGGCAAGCGCGGCCTGAACATTGCCGTGCGCATCACACTGGGTGACCTGATTGTGTTCCAGTACGCAATGGAAGGCACCAAGTCGAGCAACGAGATTTGGCTACAGCGCAAGACC
>JAGWUG010000060.1 GCA_028868555.1 Actinomycetales bacterium
CCAATGGATTCCAAACATGCGCCCCTAGTAGGATTCGAACCTACGCTTCCGCCTCCGGAGAGCGGCGCTCTATCCCCTGAGCTATAGGGGCAAAGGGTTCAGTAAAGTCTAACCTTTGGCCACCGATGCCCGCACCTGAAGTACCATTGCCTCGGCGGATTCGCCCATACCTAAAGGAGTTCCTCAGATGGCGTTAGAACTGGCCGACAAGTGGATCTGGGACTCTTGGTACGTGTTCGACGGCGAGCGTTACCACGCCTTCTACCTTCACGCATCGCGCGCACTCGGTGATCCGGTCCGTCGTCACCGCCACCCAATCGTTGGGCACGCTATCAGCGATGACCTCACCAACTGGACAGTGGTGCGTGACGCACTCATAGTCTCCGATACTCCCGATGCATTCGATTCCTGGACCACCTGGACCGGTTCAGTGGTTCGCGGTGACGACGGCCTGTGGTGGATGTTCTACACCGGAACCAGTCGCGCTGATGGCGGAGACGTGCAAACTGTGGGCGCCGCTACTTCCAAAGACCTGCTGGTCTGGGAGAAGGTCTCGAGCCAGCCTTTGGCCGAGGCGGACCCAACCTGGTACGAGAAGTTGAATCAGCCGGAATGGCATGACGAGGCATGGCGTGACCCTTGGGTATTCCGCTTCCCGAAAGGCGTAATCACAGGAGCAGCCTCCGTTGGTGTTCCTGCCGGCACCGATGCATCGGAGGTCTGGCACATGCTGGTAACTGCGCGGGCCGAGGCATCGGTGGGTGGGAATGTGCGAACCAGGGGAGTGATGGGGCATGCCACCAGCACCGATTTGCGCAACTGGACCGTGCAGCCTCCGCTCAGCCAGCCGCACCAGGGCTTTGGGCAGCTGGAGGTTTTCCAGTTTGAGATTGTGGACGGCGTACCGATTGTGCTGTTCTGCTGCGGATGGCGCGAACTCGATGCGGACCGCATTGCTGCCTTTGGTCAGCGCGACGCAACCTACAGCGTTTCGTGCAACGCGGACCTCACCGGACTTGATTTCAACCGCGCGCGAGCCTTTGAGGATCGGCTGGTTTACGCGGCCCGATTGATTCAGGGACGCGACGGAGGCTGGTTCCTGATTGGCTTCGATAACTTTGGCCAGGATGGCGAGGCAGCCGGCGACTTTATTGGCCGCCTCTGCGACCCAATCCCGGTTACTGCAACTGCCGAGCTCGGATTGATTGCCAAGGGCTAGACGCCAGCGGGGTTTTGCAATTTTTGCAGCGAAAAGACCCAAAAACAGCAAGCGTTTACATAACGGTAAAAGTCCTATTTATAACGGTTCAAGGGCGAAAACCGCTCAAATGAGCGGTGTTTTCACACAAAGCAACAGCAAATCTGCAAGCGGTTACAAAGATTTGATAACGGTTGCCTTTATTTAGTTATTTTTTGCGCTTTAGGTATTTAGTCTTTTCTGCAGACACTAAACGGGTTTGGTTTGGTGTTCATAGGAAAGGAAAAGACACTATGAAGAAGGCAACTCGCCTCGCCGCATCGGTAGCAATCGCTGCTGTTGCTGCAACTTCGCTCGGTCTCGGCGCTGCACACGCTGCTACCCGCACCGTCACCATCTTCGGTGGTTACGCTGCTGGAGACGCTGCTGCATTCCAGGACGAGCTCGACATTGCATTCCCACCAAAGTCGGGAATCACCGTCAAGTACACCTCGCTCGCTAGCTTCGACACCGACATCACCACCAAGATCAAGGCAGGTCAGGCTCCTGACATCGCCCTGTGGCCACAGCCAGGTGGACTGCTCGCTCAGAAGAGCAAGCTTGTTCCGCTGAACCAGGTACTCGGTGCCCAGTTCACCCCAATCGTGAAGACCTTCGTTCCAGGCTTCGAGCTTCTGGCAAAGTCGGGAAGCACCACCTACGGTCTGCCAGTTTCGGCAAACCTGAAGTCGATCGTTTTCTACAACCCAGCAGTATTCAAGGCCAACGGCTGGTCGGTTCCTAAGAACGCCGCTGACTTCACCGCTCTGCAGAGCACCATTGCCGCTTCGGGCAAGGCATACCCATGGTGTGCTGGTACCGAGTCGGGTGGCGCTACCGGTTGGTCGCTGACCGACTGGATGGAGGAGCTCGTACTGAAGAACGCCGGTGTTTCGGTTTACAACCAGTGGTGGGCCGGCAAGGTTCACTGGAACGACGCTCGCATCGTCAAGGCCGGTAACGCCCTTGCAGACACCCTTCTGGCTTCCGGCCAGACCCAGGGTGGCGGTGCTGGTGTAACCAGCCGCTTCTTCGGCCTCGCAACCACTCAGGGTCTGTTCCAGACCGACAAGGCTAAGGGTGCCTGTGCTCTGCTCAAGCAGGGTTCGTTCATCACTGGCTTCTTCCCAGAGGCAATCCAGGCTGAGCTCAAGGCTGGCGACTACACCCACGTTGGCGTATTCGCTTACCCAACCCCAGCCGGTGGCTACAACGCTGTACTGGGTGGTGGAGACACCGCTGGTGTATTCCACAACAACCCAGCAGTTGCCAAGGTTGCCGCTTACATCATGAGCGACAAGATGGGTAGCAAGGTCTACGCTGCTAAGGCTTCGGGCTTCCTGAGCCCTCACAAGACCTTCCCAGTGTCGTACTTCTCGGGTCTGAACCGCCAGTTCGCAACCATCCTGTCTTCGGCCAAGGGCTTCGGCTTCGACGGCTCGGACCAGGCACCACCTCAGGTCAACAAGACCGAGTGGAGCGAGCTGACCAACTGGTTCGCTGGCAAGGAGACCATGAAGCAGGCATTCGACCTGATCGACGCCTCCTACAACCAGTAATCATCTCGATTACCTAGGTAAAACTAGAGTTGGCGGGAAGAGTTCCCTCTTCCCGCCAACTTTTTATCTATGTGAAACTGCATCCCATAGAGTGGTTACACACAACGCCTAGCAATAGGCAAAAATAAGGCACAAACCTTCTGAAGTTTCAGGGAAGGAACCCGGAATGCAAGACATTCTGATCGCGATTCTCGCGATTATCGTTGGTCCACTAGCGACTTTCGGTTTTTATATTCTTTTGAACTGGCTCGTAAACCTCTTCCCGGAGAAGGTTGGCAGGAGCCTCCGCCCATACGTGTTCATCGGGCCGGTCCTCCTTCTGGTAGGCGGCATGCTGGTGTACCCAACCGTTCAGACCGTGACATTCGCGTTCATGAACGCGGATTCCACAGCCTGGGTTGGTTTCAACAACTTCACTCGTCTCTTCAAAGACCCAAACTTCCTCTCCACGCTGTTCAACAACTTCCTGTGGGTAGCAGTGGTTCCAATCACCACCGTGGTCTTCGGTATTGCAATCGCAACCCTGACCGACCGCCTCGGTGCAATCCGTGAGCGCGTCTTCAAGTCCATCATCTTCATGCCGATGGCAATCTCGTTCGTAGCTGCTTCGTCCATCTGGCGCCTCAACTACCAGTGGGACTCCGGCGACACTCAGATCGGTATGCTCAACGCAATCGTGAAGGCATTCGGCGGAACTCCGGTTGCCTGGATGCAGGCCGAGACCTTTAGCCTCAACAGCCTGTTGATCATGGTTGTAGTTATCTGGGGTAACGCCGGATTCGCCATGACTCTGCTCTCGGCGGCCATCAAGGCTGTTCCTGAGGAGACCGTTGAGGCCGGTGCCATCGATGGTGCCAACGCTTGGCAGTCGTTCTTCCGTATCGTGCTCCCACAGATTCGTGTCACCGCTGTTTCGGTTTTCATCACCGTGCTGATCTCCACCATGAAGATCTTTGACGTGATCTGGGGTATGACCGGTGGTAACTTCCACACCAACGTTTTGGGTGTGGACTTCTTCCTCGAGTACTTCGTCTACAACGACACCGGTAAGGCCAGCGCCGTTGTGGTCCTGCTCATGATCGCCATTATCCCGATCATGATTTACCAGATTCGTACCTACCGCAAGCAGGAGGAGCTCCGATGAGCCAGCAAACCTCGGCGCTGCAGCGCTTCAAGAACTTCAAGCCAGGTTCCACCCTGGTAATGCTGATTGTGGTTTTGGTCTGGCTCATGCCAACCATCGGCCTCCTGGTAACCGCATTCCGCACCCAGAGCGACTCGGTTCACACCGGTTGGTGGACTGGTGTGCTTGATCCGTTCCACCAGCACTGGACCCTTAGCGCATTCGAAGGCGTGTTCAGCAGCACCTGGAACCTCGGTCCTGCATTCTTTGCCACGGTTGCAATCGCGGTTCCGGCAACCATCCTGCCAATCACCTTTGCCGCATTCGCCGCCTATGGCTTCACCTTCCTTGAGTTCAAGGGTCGTGAGGTCTGGTTCTCGATGATCATCGGTCTGATGGTGGTTCCACTGCAGGCAGCCATCGTTGCAATCCTGCAGATGTTCGTAGCTCTGGATAAGTGGTTGATGACAATCCCCGGCAACGAGTACGGGGACTTCCACCTCAGTGGTGAGTACCCAGCCGGTTGGATCGTGCACAGCGCCTTTGCTATGCCACTGGCCGTCTACATCCTCCGCAACTACATGATGACCCTGCCACACGCTCTGATTGAGGCCGCCCGTATCGACGGTGCCAGCCACTTCCAGATCTTCTGGCGTCTCATCATTCCAATGTCGGTCCCTGCACTGGCTTCGTTCGCAATCTTCCAGTTCCTGTGGGTCTGGAACGACTACTTCATCGCCTTCATGTTCGTGGGTAACCACACAGTCATGACCTACCAGATTCTGTCCATGCTTGGGCAGCACGGTGAGGGCTGGCAGATCGTGATGGCCGGCTGTTTGATCTCGGTTCTGGTTCCGTTGACCGTGTTCTTCAGCCTCCAGCGTTACTTCGTCCGCGGACTCACCGCAGGCTCGGTCAAGTAATCCATCCTGGGTCTACCTTTCCTAGGAAAAGTGGCGGTCACCGAATAGGTGGCCGCCACTTTGTTTTAACCTGACGGTTCAGGGTCCAGAGCTAACCTCCACTTGTCGGTGCGTGTCAGGCACCGATGAAGGGGAGTTCAAGTGCCTAGATTTAGCGCACCCGGTTTGGTCGCGGCCGTCTTAGCGACCGCAGTCATTGCATCGGTGGGAGTGCAGCCCGCAACAGCCGTTGAGACCGTTGGCATTTACGGATCTTGGACCGGTCTGGAAGCCACCGCGATGCAGCAGGAGCTGGACCAGGAGTTTCCACCCGCGAGCGGCATTCACGTGCGATACACGCCGCTGGCAAACTTCGATTCCAGCATCGGTGTGGTTTTGAAATCTAACGCCAAGCCAAACATTGTGCTTTGGGATGAACCCGAAAACCTGGATGCGAATGCGGCCGCCATGGTGCCCTTGAACAAGGTCTTCGGAAACTCCGGAATCACCTCCATCAAGAAGACCCTGGCGTACGGCTGGGACAAAGTGGCTGTGGCGAACAACCAACTGCTAGGTCTTCCAATTGCCGCAACACCAAAAGATCTGGTTTTTGCCAACCTGGCAGCATTCAAGGAGGCCGGCCTCCGGTTGCCCCAGAACGATGGGCAACTACAGAGCATGGAAGCCAGCATTGTGAATGCTGGGCAGGCCTGGCCCTGGTGCCTAGGGCTTGAGGCTGGATCGGCCACTGGCTACCCGGCGGACGAGTGGATGAAGGCGTACGTTCTCAGACTTGGCGGAGTGGGCAAGTACGACGCCTGGCTACACGGCACCCTCACCTGGAACAAGGGAGTGGTTACGGCAGCGGGCAACCGGGTGTCCCAGACCCTACTCGCGCCGGGAATGGTCCTGGGTGGCGGCCCGGGCGCCGGAATCCGTAACTTTGGTGCAACCACCTCTAACGGTTTATTCACCACAAGTAAGGCTGCGGGTCAGTGCATGTTCCTCATGGGTTCGCTCAACACCATTGCCAGTTTCCCCGCCAACATTCAGAAGGAAATTGCGACCGGCAAGTCAAACTCCGTAAAGGTCTTCCAGCTGCCAACCCCTGTGGGCGGAACTCC
>JAGWUG010000061.1 GCA_028868555.1 Actinomycetales bacterium
CAGGAAGGTAAGTTTTACACTCCTGCCGAGGCAGTAACTCTCGTTCGCGAGACTGGCTCGAAGAAGTTTGACTCGACCATTGAGGTTGCGTTGAAGTTGGGTGTAGACCCTCGCAAGGCCGACCAGATGATCCGTGGCACCGTATCGCTGCCAAACGGAACTGGTAAGACCGCCCGCGTAATCGTTTTCGCAACCGGTGCCGCAGCTGACGCTGCAAAGGCTGCCGGTGCTGACGAGGTTGGTGGCGACGAGCTGATCGAGAAGGTTGCAGCCGGTTGGGTTGACTTCGACTCCGCAGTATCCACCCCAGAGCTCATGGGTAAGGTTGGTCGTCTAGGTAAGGTACTGGGTCCTCGTAACCTGATGCCTAACCCTAAGACCGGTACCGTTACCCCAGACGTGGCTAAGGCAGTTACCGACATCAAGGGTGGAAAGATCGACTTCCGCGTCGACAAGCAGGCTAACCTGCACTTCATCATCGGTAAGGCATCGTTCACCAAGGAGCAGCTGGGCGAGAACCTGGCCGCCGCTCTGGACGAAGTACTTCGTCTGAAGCCAGCCTCGAGCAAGGGCAAGTACCTGCAGAAGGCTTCCGTAGCAACCACCTTCGGCCCTGGTATCCCACTGGACACCAGCGTCACCAAGGTTGAGTTCTAAAAACTCTTACTGGAGGGGGCTGGGTCGAAAGGCCCGGCCCCTTTTCCTTTGGTTTGAGAAGCATTAACCTCAGACCGATACCATTTCATTCTCGTTTGGAAGGTTGGGATATTGTCACAGCACGCTTTTGGCGCAGCAACTCTGCTTGATCCAAAGGACCCTATGGGGCTCCGGGCCGATGCACCGCTACTAGACGGTTGGCTCAGAGACATGGAGACCGACCGCAGCCCGTTCCAGATTCCTGGACACAAAGGCCGCACCGATCTCACCGGCGCCGTCGTTGACGGCGACATCCCAGTGCTACCCGGCAACCACCCCCGCCGCATTTCACCAAGCCTCATCCTCGAAGCCGAGCGCATCGCAGCTGACCTCTGGGGTGCCGACCTCTGCCGCTTCGGAGTCAACGGCTCCAGTGGTTCGAACCACGCAGCAGTAATGGCCGTGGCCGGCCCCGGCGACAAGGTTATCGTCAGCCGCACCCTGCACAAGTCGGTGCTGGTTGGTTTGGTTTACGCCGGAGTAACTCCGGTCTGGGTTCGCCCAGAGATCAACCCGGCCACCGGCCTGCCCGAGTACCTGCCAAGCCACAAGCTGGCAGAGGTGCTGGCGGCAAACCCCGATGCCAAGGCAGTTCTCATTGGCGAGCCGTCTTACGTGGGTACGATGAGCAACATCCCGCGCCTGGCCGCTGTAACCCACGAGTACGGCATCCCGCTAGTGGTTGATGCCGCATGGGCTGCTCACTACGGCTTCCACCCGGAGCTCCCACAGCACCCGCTCGCCGAAGGCGCGGACATCGTGGTCACCAGCGCTCACAAGACTTTGCCGTCCTACTCGCAGGCTTCGTTCGTGCTGGTCAAGGGTGACTACGTCGACCTGCCTCGCTTCAACAAGATGTTTGACTCCACTCAGACCACCTCTATGTCTGGCCGCATCTTGGCTTCCATCGATGCCGCCCGAGCACTCCTGGCGCGACACGGCGAGGAGCTGATCGGCCCGGTAATCGAAGCAACCGAACGCGGTCGCGCGGCTCTTCGTGCCGCCAACATCGGAGTGATTGATGGCGAGTACATCGACCCGCTCAAGATGGTTATCCTCCTGGCCGAGACTGGCGCCGACGGCAACGTGATTGAGGCCGAGCTGCTGGCTGCCAACATCGACGTGGAGATGGCCAACCGCGACATGATCATCCCGATGATCACCTTCGCGGACACCCCGGATCGCATCGAAGACTTAATCAGCCGCATCATCGCATCGGTGAATGCCAACCGCGGTGAACCACGCCCGGTTTCGGTGGCCGCCTCGTTCAGCATCGAGCCTGAAGTTGTGGTGACCCCGCGCGAGGCGTTCTTCTCCAGCTATGAGGTGGTGGACTCCGCCGATGCAGTTGGCCGCGTCAGCGCCGAAATGATTTGCCCTTACCCGCCGGGTGTGCCAGTTTTGTCCCCGGGGGAGCGCATCACGCAGGCCGCTCTTGACGCACTTTTCACCGCGCGTGACGTTGGTACCCGCATTGCTTTTGTGGCCGATCCAACACTGAAGACCCTGAAGGTTCTGCCCCAAAAGTAGGGCCCGCGGTGGTTGCGCCCACCTTCATTAACGAGAAACCGTTTGCCTCACTGGGCAAACGGTTTTTCGCTCTTGTACGGCTGACACGCCCAATAGGTGTGCCTAAGCGAAGAAATTTGTGGTGTTGACCCCACATTTTTTGAAATTTGGTCATTAGGGTTAACCCCCGAGTTGCAGAATGAATACACGAACTTTGGGGGAAGGCAGCCCCCTCGGTTCTCAAGGGGAGAAGAAAATGTACCGCAGACACGTGGTCGTCGTAGAGAACGAATCTCTACTTCGCGACCTCATCGCACAAACCCTGGAGGCCCACAACTTCCAGGTGACCACCGCCGCAAACGTTGCAGATGCAAAGCGCGCCTGCTCGTCGGTTGACCCAGACGCCGTCGTCGTGGACATCGAGCTTGGCCCGGGTCCAAACGGTTTTGACTTTGCAGACTACATGCAGCGCAACGCAGCCGATGTTGGCATCGTGTTCCTCACCAACATTCCGGACCCGCGCTTTGTGGGCAAGGACCGCAAGGTAGTACCGAACAACGCGGCGTACCTACGCAAGTCTCAGCTCGTAAACTCCACCGAACTGGTAGATGCGCTGGACGCGGTTTTGCGCGATCGTGCATCGGTGAAGTACCGTCACGACCTAGACAGCACCCGACCGCTGGCTTCGCTTTCCAAGAAGCAGCTGGGCGTTCTCTCGTTGGTCTCCCAGGGGCTAAGCAACTCGCAGATCGCCGACATGCGCGGAACCACAATTCGCGCAGTTGAGGGAATGGTCAGTCGAGTATTTGAGGCGCTGGCAATCAGCACCTCGGCCGATGGAAATGCTCGAGTCGAAGCGGCTCGAACCTTCCTGAAGGCAACCGGAAACATCGCCGGAGAATAGCAATGACCCTACTCGGACGCCTCGAGCTGCCGAGTCTCAAACCCGTAGGCACATTCCTGAGGCTCGGAGCCGACTACAGCTTTTCGTGGTGGGTTATCTTGCTGTTCGCTCTGCCTGCCTACTCCACCAACTTGTTCTACGACTCCGAGCGCCTCGGCGGCTCTTTCGTGGACTGGATTCCGGTGGCGCTGATCGCCTACGGCGCGTCGGTGATTGCGTTTGTGATTGCCAAGTTCATCAAGTTTGTGTGGGCGCCAAGGGCGGGTATTGTCTACGCGCTTGGCATCTACGTGATCATCGGTTGGGTGCGCGGCCTGGTCTCCTATTTCATGGCCCTCTACCTGCACCTGGGCGGCACTCACGACCTGCTGTTCCGCCTGGTGTCGCCACCGATTTTCACCCTGATCTGCATGTCGGTTTCGGCCGCTGTGGTTACCACCATCTCGCTGCAGCAGGAGGCGCTCGCCCAGCTGGCCAAGGAGCGCTCGGTCCTCAAGAGCGCCATCACCAACTTCCGTCGCATGCACGAGGGACTCCAGGCGGAGCTTATGGGGCGCGTCAACGGAATCATCACGCCGGCAATTTCTGAACTTCGCGCCAAGCTCGACGAAGCTACCCGCAAGCACCAGCTAGACCCCGCGCTGAAGGTGCTTCAGGTCACGGTCGACGACGTGATTCGTCCGTTGAGCCACGAGATTGCCAACGAAGAACTGTCGCTTGCACTCGACACCACCGGACCAATTCGAGTGGTTCGCACCGGCCTGCTGCCCACCAAGATCCGTATCGATCTTCTACCGGCCTGGGGTGCAATCCTCAGCATTGCGGCCGAGATGGCGCCGCAGGCCGTCACCCGAAACGTTGTGGACGCCATGATGGTTGCCACACTGGTTGGCTTCACCCTCTTTGTGAGCCTGAAGGTGCTGGAAGGTTTCTTCGGGGGACGCGAATACTCACCGGTTCCGGCCTTCTTCGCCTTTGTGGGTTCCTACTTTGTGGCCGGTCTGGCCGCCCCGCTCTACTGGATGCGCACACCTTGGCACCTGCACGTCACCGAGCGCCTCACCTTCGTGCTCATCGTGACCATCATCGGCATTGCCCTCTTCGTGGTCGAGATGGCCAACTGCTACCGCCGCCAAAGCATTCAGGACCTGGAGCTAGTGAACGAAGACATGGCACTCCTCACCAGTCAGCTCCGCCAGCAGGTTTGGCTGGACCGCAAGCGCGTTGCCATGGTGCTCCACGGCTCGGTCCAGGGCGCCCTTTACTCCGCCGCAATCCGCCTCAGTCGTGATTCGCAACCAACCGCAGAGGCGGTGGCATCGGTGCAAAAAGACATCACCGATGCCCTTGGGCAGCTAGCCGGAGCCAAAACCGAGAACTTCGATTTTGAGGACGTGCTGGACAACATCACGGCGCTCTGGGAGGACTCGATCGACTTTAAGATTCACCTGGAGCCTGGTGCGCTAAGCACTCTTAACCGCAATCATGACAGCGCGGAGTGCGCAATCGAGGTGCTGCGTGAGGCCATCAACAACTCGGTGAAGCACGGCGCCGCCGAGACGGTGAAGATCGACATCAGTCACGACGATCGCGGGCTGATTCGCCTATCGGTTGAGAATGACGGCAGGCCGTTGCCCAAGGATTCGGCCCAGGGTTACGGGTCATCGCTACTGGATGAGCTAACTCACCGCTGGCGCCTACAGAATTTTGGCGGGGGAGTGCAGCTCCAAGCAGAGATCGTGGCCTAGAGCTGCAGTCCTCTAGAGCTGAGCCAGGGTCTCGTTTAGGTCGGCCAGAGTTGGTGGCTCAGCTCCGGCTCGCTCACAGGTGATGCTAGCCGCAATGCCGGCAACACGAACAAACTCAACCAGCGCATCGTCGCTCAGGTTGTTGAGGCGGTCGAAGGCATCGGTGCCCAGGGCTCCAACATCACTCAGCTGACCAAGCAGGTTGGCGCAGAAAGTGTCACCTGCTCCAACGGTGTCAACCACGTTGATCTTGCGGCTGGGCACGTCGAGGCGAACTCCGCTCGGGCGGTAGATGCTCACGCCGTCGGCTCCGCGGGTCACGAAGACGTGACGCCCGCTGGTGCCAATCCAACCGCGGACAATCACGTCGATGCGGGTCTGGAAATTAGGGGCGTTCTCGTCCAGCTGGTAGAGCCACTGGATGTCTTCGTCCGATGCCTTAATGATGTGGCTCACGTCGTTAACGCGCTCAACGCGGGCGCGCTCCTTGTCTGGGTCAAAGCCCAGGGCTGGACGCATATTGATGTCGTGGCTCAGCGATACCGAGTTCTGGGCGTAGTGACTCTTGACCCAGTCCTCGATGACCAGGTTGCCCGGTTCCATGGCCATGGTGAGGCAGCCGTACTGAATGGCGGTGGCGTGCAGGTTCTCCAGGTCAACGTCGCTTGGCAGCTCCTGCGGAGTCCAACCCCAGTCTGCGGTGCCGTTAACGTAGAAGGAGTAGGAAGGAACGCCGTGGGAGTCAATGGCCACAACCACCAGGGTGCTCAGGGCATCGGTGGTGACAACGTGGTCAAGACCAACGTGGTTGGTCTCAAGCTTTTCACGGATGATCTTGCCAAAGCGGTCTGTGCTCAGACGAGCCAGGAACTGCTGCTTGGTGCCGCGGCGAGCCAGCGCGATGGAAACGTTGGCGTTAGCGCCACCAACGATGGCGTTATACGAACCCGGCTGGTAGCGGTTCTCAATGAGATCTATAAGGGCTTCACCAATGACGAGAATCATGCGTTCATAGTAGCCTGAAGCCATGAGCAATGGTTTGGTTCAACGAATCGGCCGGGGGCGTGTGGCTCT
>JAGWUG010000062.1 GCA_028868555.1 Actinomycetales bacterium
AGTACCGATTGAGCTCCGGCAAATGGTTTAGAGACCCAGACACCATTCAACTTTGGGCCAAACCGCTCGAAATCTCGGTTGGTGATGCTGGGGCAAATGAAAGTTCGGCAAACCTCGTGCTGGTAACCCCTTAGGCCTATAAAGCAAACAGCGGACTCTTAGGCTGTTATCAGGATTTACTCAGACTGGCTTGCGACACTAAACGCGAACCAAGTTTGGAAAGGTAACAGCATCAATGACTGACTCCAACCACAGCAGCCAATTCGTCTATGACACCAGCGGCACTCAGGCCGGTGCCAATCAGGCAGCCGCCGGGGGAGTGTTCACCAAACTAAACCGCCAGTTGTTCAAGCACTCGGCCATGACTGGCATTGTCATCGGTGCGGCCATGGGTGGCATTGTCGGCGCTGGCGTAGGCGTGACAGCGGCCAGCATGAACTCTGGTGCCGGAACTGTGATTGTCAACGACACCTCGCGTGTGAACTGGGTAACCGCTGTAGCCCAGAAGGCGGAGCCATCGGTGGTGACCATTTCGGTAGCTGACGACTCGGGTAACTCTGGAAGCGGCTCGGGTGTGGTCATGACCAAGACCGGCTACATCCTCACCAACACTCACGTGGTGACCCTCGAGGGCGCCACGGCCAACCCAATCATCGAGGTCAAGACCGCGGGCGACAAGGTTTACTCGGCCACCATCGTGGGCACCGACCCAACCAACGACCTGGCCGTGATCAAGGTAAATCCACTCGGCTCGCTCACCCCTGCCACCTTTGCAAACAGCGACCAGGTAAACGTCGGCGACAACGTGGTTGCCATCGGTGCCCCGCTCGGTCTTGACGCTACCGTCACTAGCGGAATCGTGAGCGCGCTCAACCGCACCATTCAGGTAGCAAACAGTGCAGCTCCTGAGAACGGCAGCAGTGGCAGCGGAGGCCTCCAGTTCCTGCAGGGTGGCAGCAACAACCAGAACGCAATCAACCTCACCGTGATCCAGACCGATGCGGCAATCAACCCGGGCAACTCGGGCGGTGCCCTCGTGAACGACCAGGGTCAGGTTCTGGGAATCAACGTGGCCATCGCATCGGCCGGTTCCAGCTCGAGCGGAAGTCAGAGCGGCTCCATCGGTGTGGGCTTCTCCATTCCTTCCAACAACGCGTACCGCATCGCGCAGGAGATCATCAAGACCGGTAAGGCATCGCACGCCATGCTCGGCGCCTATGTCTCCGATGCCATGTCGTCCAGCGGCAGCGGCGGGTTCAGCATCGGTGCCAAGATTGCCAAGCTCATGCCAAACAGCCCTGCCGGCAAGGCCGGACTGCAGGTGGGAGATGTGGTTACCGAGTTCAACGGCAAGGCCGTGAACAGTGCCACCGACCTGACCGCCGACGTGCGTCTGCTCGCCCCTGGAACCAAGGTCACACTGACTGTGCTTCGCGGTGGAAAGACCATCCAGATTGTTGTGACTTTGGGCAACGCCGTAAACCTGAATAATTAACTCGTGAGCGATTTCGAGAACGACGACCTCGGTGCCGGCGGCATCGGTGGCCAGACTGCCAACTCCACACTGCTGGAGCGCGAAGAGCAACAGGTAATTGAGCCTGGTGATCACGAGCGCTACTCGCATTATGTGAAGAAGGACAAGATCGTGGAGTCGGCCGTGCTGGGTAACCCGGTTACTGCGCTCTGCGGCAAGAAGTGGATTCCCGGTCGCGACCCTCAGAAGTTCCCGGTCTGCCCAACCTGCAAGGAGATCTATCAGGGTCTTCGCCCAGAGCCACCAGCCGACGGCGGCGAAGGCGACACCAAGTAGGAGGGGCGGCGCAAGCCCGCCCAAGTAAACTTCTAGCGTGAACGACGCACCGATTGGCATCTTTGATTCCGGGGTTGGCGGCCTTACCGTGGCCCGCGCAATCATCGATCAGCTGCCCAACGAGTCGATCATCTACGTTGGCGACACCGCCAACGGCCCCTATGGCCCGAGACCCCTTCAGCAGGTTCGCGAGTTAGCTCTCTCCGTCATGGATCGCCTCGTGGATGAGGGAGTCAAGGTCCTGGTCATCGCCTGCAACACCGCTTCTGCCGCAGTCTTGCGTGACGCCCGCGAGCGCTACACCGTTGGTCGTGGCATCCCGGTGGTTGAGGTAATCCAGCCGGCAGTGCGCCGCGCGGTAGCCGCCACCCGCAACCAGCACGTTGGTGTCATTGGCACTGCTGCCACGGTTGCGTCCAAGGCCTACGACGATGCCTTCGCCGCCGCAGTGGATTTGAAGATCACCTCTGCAGCCTGCCCGGAGTTTGTTGACTTCGTTGAGCGCGGAATCACCAGCGGACCCGAAATCATGGCGGCCGCCGAGGCCTATCTGGCGCCAATCAAGGCCGCGGGTGTTGACACCCTCGTACTTGGCTGCACCCACTACCCGCTGCTTTCAGGCGCCATCAGCTATGTGATGGGTGATGACGTCACCCTGGTGTCCTCTGCCGAGGAGACCGCCAAGGACGTCTACCGCATCCTGGTTGCCAACAACTTGCTTCGCACCGGCACCGATGCCCCAACCCTGCGCTTCCAAGCCACCGGCGACGCCAAGCCATTCGGCCGCCTGGCCCGCCGCTTCCTCGGACCCGAGGTAACCGTGGTGGAGCACCTGCCGGAAGGCGCATCGGGGGAGAGTGCAACGGCCTACCCCATTACCGAGACCATCAACATCAAGACCATCTCCACCCCAGAGGAACTACTTTGACCCGCATTGACGGCCGCACCAACGCCGACCACCGCCCAGTAACCATCGAGCGCGGTTGGAGTGACCACGCCGAGGGTTCGGCTCTCATCAGTTTTGGTGGCACCAAGGTGCTTTGCACCGCCAGCTTCACCGCATCGGTGCCACGCTGGAAGGTGGGCAAGGGTGAGGGTTGGGTCACCGCGGAGTACGCCATGCTGCCACGCGCAACTCACGACCGCAGCGACCGCGAGTCGGTCAAGGGCAAGATTGGTGGCCGCACCCATGAGATCAGCCGCCTAATTGGCCGCAGCCTGCGCGCCGTGGTTGACGTCAAGGCCCTCGGTGAGAACACCATCGTGATTGACTGTGACGTTCTTCAGGCCGATGGCGGAACCCGAACCGCGGCAATCACCGGCGCCTACGTGGCGCTGGCTGACGCTATCGCCTGGGGCAAGGCCAAGGGTCACATACCGGCCCGTGCCAAGGTCCTCACCGGTTCGGTATCGGCAATCTCGGTTGGCATCATTGAGGGCGCACCGATGCTTGACCTCGCCTACACCGAAGACGTTCGCGCCGAGACCGACATGAACGTTGTGGTCACTGGCGATGGAAAGTTTGTCGAGGTTCAGGGAACCGCCGAGGGCGCTCCATTCGACCGTGACGAGCTCAATCTGCTGCTCGACCTAGCGCTCGAGGGTAACGCCAGCCTGGCCAAGATTCAGGCGGGGGCGCTCGCCGCCGAGCTAGGCAAGTAGCCGCAGGCTAAGCAGGAGACTCCTATGGAACTGGTTCTAGCCACCCACAACTCCCACAAGGTGCAGGAGGTTCAGGCCATCCTGGGCGCATCGGTGCCGGGGCTTACCGTGCTCGGCTATGACGGTCCCGAGCCGGTTGAAGACGGCGTTACCTTCCTGGAGAACGCGCTGATCAAGGCCCGCGCAGCTTTTGCCCACACCGGCAAGCCGGCCATGGCTGATGACTCCGGCATTGCCGTTGAGGTGCTTGGTGGAGCGCCTGGAATCTTCAGTGCCCGCTGGGCAGGTGGCCGCGACTCGGTCGCCAACCGTCGCCTCCTGTTGGCGCAACTCGCAGATGTGCCAGAACACCATCGCGCCGCGAGCTTCGTCTGCACCATTGCATTGGTTACCGCCGAGGCGGAACTTAGCTTTACTGGAATCTGGCCGGGATCGGTTGCCACCGAGGAACACGGCGAGCATGGCTTTGGGTACGACCCAATCTTTATCCCCGAGGGCTTGGAAGTGACCGCAGCCGAGTTGGAGCCGCAGGTCAAGAACGCCCTAAGTCACCGCGCATTAGCATTGGAACAGTTGGCAAACTATCTAGGGGCGTAGATGTTTATTTCGACGGTTCGGGGCGTTGTGGTTTTATCGATCACTTCTGCCGTGATGCTTACAGCTTTTGCACTTCCGCTAATCGGCCCAGCCGATGGAGTTTCCGTCGTGCTGGTGTTTGCTTTTCTAGTCGCTTGCGGTTATTACGGTTTGCTCTGGTCATACATATCTGACTCGGTTGAGAAGCGAAAACTAAGCGCCAAACGCGCCATCGGCTTTTCCCTACTTTTGATAATCCCAGCAGCCCCGGGATTCGCGCTCTGGCTGCAAGAGTGCCGGAACGGTACACTACTCAGTGCATCCGCGTGCAGCACAACGCCAATGTTTCAGCCGTGGGCATTCACTTTGCAGCAACTTGTCTATGCGTGCTTAGTCATCCTGACTTTCAGGCGACTAAAAGGTGCCAATTCCTAGAACCTAGTCGTTAGCCTTGCGCTCGTCTTCTTCGAGCTTGGCTGCCTTGCGGGCGCGCAGGCCTTCAATCCAGATTGGGATGGTGCTAAGCACCACGAAACCAATTGTGAATAGGTCAATGTGGTCGGCCACAACCTGGAACCCGCCAAGGAATACGCCTAGCAGGGTTACGCCGGTGCCCCAACCAATCACACCAATGATGTTGTAGCGCAGGAACTTGCGGTATTCCATTTCACCGATGCCCGCAGCCACTGGAACGAAGGTGCGCATAACCGGAACGAAGTGAGCCAGGATGACTGCGCGCGAACCGTAGCGCTCGAAGAAGGCGTGGGTCTTCTCCACGTTCTCGTGTTTGAAAAGGCGCGAGTTTGGCTTGTTGAAAAGAGCGTGCCCGGAGCGACGGCCAATCCAGTAGCCGGTCTGGTCGCCCAGGAATCCGGCAAGCGAGATGAGCACACACATGAGCCAGATCGGCACCACAGTTCCGCCAACCTGAATGTCACCGTGGGCAACGGCCAGGCCAGTCACAAACAGCAACGAGTCACCTGGTAGGAAGAATCCAACCAGCAGGCCGGTCTCAACGAAGACCATGGCAAGAATGACAAAGAGCGCCAGCCCATTCAATTCAGAAATGAGCAGGTGCGGGTCTAACCAATGGATTCCAAACATGCGCCCCTAGTAGGATTCGAACCTACGCTTCCGCCTCCGGAGAGCGGCGCTCTATCCCCTGAGCTATAGGGGCAAAGGGTTCAATAAAGTCTAGCCTTTGGCCACTGACGCCCGCATCTGAAGTACCATTGCCTCGGCGGATTCGCCCATACCTAAAGGAGTTTCGCAGATGGCGCTAGAACTGGCCGACAAGTGGATCTGGGACTCCTGGTACATCTTTGATGGAGAGCGCTATCACGCCTTCTATTTGCATGCATCTCGTGCCCTCGGCGATCCGGTTCGCCGCCACCGCCACCCAATCATCGGCCACGCAATCAGTGATGACCTCACCAACTGGACCGTGGTGCGTGACGCCATTATTGTCTCCGATGATCCGACCGCGTTTGACTCCTGGACTACCTGGACCGGATCCGTGGTTCGCGCCGATGACGGCACCTGGTGGATGTTCTACACCGGTACCAGCCGTGCCGATGGGGGCGACGTTCAGACAGTCGGTGCCGCCACCTCCAAGGACCTCTTGGTTTGGGACAAGGTCAGCGAAGCACCGATGGTGACCGCAGATGCCAGATGGTACGAGAAGCTGAACCAACCCGAATGGCACGACGAGGCCTGGCGCGATCCATGGGTATTCCGTTTCCCAAAGGGCGTAACCACTGGAGCGGCCGCGGTGGGCCTTCCTGGAAATGGGTCTGCAGAAGCCACCGATGCATCAGAGGTCTGGCACATGCTGGTCACCGCGCGAGCCAAGGCATCGGTG
>JAGWUG010000063.1 GCA_028868555.1 Actinomycetales bacterium
ACCTTCAACGGGGCATTTGGCCTCGCAGCCGGCTTCGACAAGAACGCGGTAGCCATCAGGGCCTTGGGGGACCTGGGTTTCAGCCACGTGGAGATTGGCACTGTTACCGCCCTGGCTCAGCCGGGCAATGAAAAGCCACGACTCTTCCGCCTCGCTGAGGACCGCGCACTCATTAACCGCATGGGCTTCAATAACGAAGGCGCAGAGGCCGTGGCCAGCCGCCTAGGTGCCCTTCGTGCCCGCTACGGCAGCAAGCTGCCAATCATCGGCGTGAATATCGGTAAAAGCAAGGTCACTCCGGTGGAGCAGGCGGCTGAGGACTACCGCACCAGCGCCAAGCTTCTGGCTCCCTTTGCCGATTACCTGGCCGTAAACGTTTCCTCTCCAAACACCCCGGGTCTGCGTTCGCTTCAGGAGGTTTCGGCTCTGCGCCCAATCCTGCAGGCCGTGCTCGAGGAGAGTCTTGGTCTTCCCGTTCTGGTTAAGATCGCTCCAGACCTGGCCGATGAAGACATCATTGCCGTTGCCGACCTTGCCCTTGAGCTCGGATTGGCGGGCGTGATTGCCACCAACACCACCATCTCCCGAGAGGGCCTCAAGACTCCGGCATCCAAGGTTGCAGCGATTGGCGCTGGCGGGCTTTCGGGGGCTCCTCTAAAGGCTCGTTCGCTGGCTGTCCTGAAGCTGCTGGCCAGCCACCTGAATGGCCGCCTCGCGATCATCTCGGTAGGTGGCATCGAGACAGCTGCCGAGGCGCGTGAGCGACTGGCGGCGGGTGCAACCCTGGTGCAGGGGTACTCGGGCTTCATCTACGAAGGGCCGCTCTGGGCTCGCCGCATCAACCGCGGAATCTAGAGCAAAAGCGCTAATCCAAACATAAGAAAACGGCCCGGGACGCATCCCGAGCCGTTTCCTTTTAAGGCCTTAGTGCTTGTGGCCGCCACACTGGCAGGATCCACCGCACTGGCAGTTGTCTTTATCGCAGTTGTTCATCATAGATACCGCCTCCAATCTCGCGAGCAAGCCCGCAGTTACATTATGCGCTTGCCCCGCAAGAAAATCACCCAACCGGCCTAAGCCGTGAGCGAAGTGTTGACGCATATCCTTGAAACAATGTCTAAACACCTCGCCAAAATCGCCGCCAGTCTCACCCGTACCTTGAGTCTGGCGCTCGTGTTGGCATTTGGCATGGTCACGGTTGCGCACGCGGAGGATGTTGCTCCGGCTCCAAACCCCACCGATGCCTCCGCGCCAATCTCAACGCCGATTGCAACGCCACTGGCTTCTGTCACCCCGGCGCCAGTAACCGCATCGGTGCGCCCCGCGAAGGTGAGTAACCTGACCGTGTTGGATAACCAGCCGACGCAACTGACGCTGACCTGGGATCAGCCGCAAACCGTCAATGCCGAGACCATCAGCGATTACCGGGTGACCTACAAGTTTGATGATTTTGGTAGCTGGATCACCTGGAAGCACCCAGCCACCACGGACACTCGGATTGCCATCCCAAACCTGCCGTTGGGGGTTGGAATCAGTTTTGCCATTCGTCCAATCTCCGCCAACTTCGCCGGGCTTGCCGTCAAGCTTCACCTGACCACTCCAACACCGCCGGCTATCCAACTGACGGTCCTGCAGCAACGCAACGAGTATGCCTTTGTGGCGGCCAACTGGAATAGCCGCGCGGTCTCCAAATACGGCTACTACCCGAGTCGTGACTGTGCCAACTGGGCTAGCCAGGCCTTGCTTCGCCGTGGCTTTGTGCAAACCGCAAAGTGGCACGGTCGCATCAGCCGTCTGCGCGGATCCTCCATGGCCTGGATTTCGAGCACCAAGCTGCACGACTACCTGCTGGCCACCGGCAAGGTGACACTGCTCACCGATGCCCAGCGCGACCTGGTTCAGGTTGGCGACATTGTGCAGTTTGACTGGTGGAACACCGGAATGCAGGAGCACACCGGAATTGTCAGCGCCATCATTCCAACCGCCGACGGGCTAAAGATCTACTACGCCAGCCACACGGCTCACGGCATGTGGTGGAGCGTGGACAGGAGCATTCACATTTCCTATCCGGGCGCCACCGTTAGTTACTTGCACGTCAACTAGGTTTTAGGCGCTAGGCCTAGAATCGTTTTCATGACTTTGCCATTTCTCTACTCGGTAGAACGTGAGTACAACACCAGCATCGAAAACCTTTGGAACGCCTGGGTTGACCCTGAAGCCCTCAAGGTCTGGTACTGCCCAACCGATCTCTCAGTGCTCGCAGAAGCGGTTGAGAACGTGGCCGAGGTTGGCGGAATCTGGACCGCCGCGGTCAGCGTTCCAGAGCACAACTTCGTTGCCTACTTCTACGGCACTTACACCGAGGTGGAGCACCACAAGCGTCTAGTTCACACCATGTGCTACACCCAGGATGCAGCCGACTTTGCGGCTCGCGTGCCCGCACCTCACCACGATGTGGCCATTGACTTCGAGGACCGCGACGGTAAGAGTTGGGTAAAGTTCAGCCAGTTCGGCGAACTCCCTGAGGGTCAGGCACCGCAGGCTCAGGCCGGCATGGAGAGCTATTTCGACAACCTCGGCAATTACCTGGGCGTCTAGGTCCAAGCGTCATGACCGCATTTGTTGAAACCCGCCACCTGCCATCGATGCGCCTTCTGGGCATCACCGGAGATTTTGTCGGCCTGATGGGCGCCAAACCAAATGGCGATGACGCCATTCCTGCAATCTGGGAACGCCTGTTTGACCAGCTCGAACTGGTTGACGAGTTTGAGTTTGGCTGGGCTGTTGGCGTCATGGTTCCCTCTCGGGCACCGAATGCTGTCGAAGGGCAGATGGAGTATTTTGCCGGCCTAGTGATTGACGAGGCTCCCGAGGAATACCCAGGGCTTGAGCTTCGCAACCTAGATGCCTGTGACTACGTGGTTTGCGAGCACCTAGGTTCTTTGGATGAACTTGCCGAGACCACCAAGTGGTTTTACTCGGAGTACCTACCGGGTAGTGACTTCACTATGAAGATTGCGCCGCACCTTGAGGTTTATGACGAGCGTTTTGACCCCGAATCGGATCAGTCGGTGGTCATGATTTGCGCACCAATCCAGTAGGAGCTTTACTGAGCTGTAGGCGACTTAGTCGCCAGAGCGGCCTCAATCTGGGCACAGATGCCATCAATGATGCGCTGAGGGTCGCCGCCGGCCTCGGCTAGGCGAACACCGGTCTCAACCAATCCGCCCATAAGGGCGAATTCAATGTGTGAGTTCACTCCCAACTCCCTGAGAGCTCGAACGAATGGTTCGATCTGCTTCAGGTGAAGCTGGGCAATCTCTTGGTTGAAAGAATCAGGCATCGGGAAGCCGGTGAGTGCGCTGGCGGTGCGGTGCATACCCGAGGCAGCCTGATTGATCACATTGTTAACGTACGCGTGCGCGCGGGTGTGGGCATCGGTGGCGGAGTCAACCGCATTGTCAATGGACTCGATGGAATCTTCAAAGTCGTCGAGGACCACGTGCTCGATGAGGGCCACACCATTGTCAAAGTATTGATAGACAGCGGGGCGGGAGATCCCAGCCAGTTTTGCAACCGCGCCTGGAGTGACCGCACGGGGTCCATCGGTGATTAGGAGTTGCCGAGCAACCGAAAGTAGGCGAGTGTGCTGCTGCTCACGATGTTCTTGAACCGTTCCGGCTTGAATCTTTGGCACGTTAACCTCCTAACAGATCAAGGCTATTGCTCACCGAGTCGAAAAACCGGCAGAAACTGACGAACTGAAGCAAATTGTCAGGAAAGGTTGGCTTCGATCAGGTCGACAATAGCGGCATCGTCCGGCTTGGTGATGGAGCGGTAGCGGCGGATTTCACCGTTAGGCAACAGCAGGAACTTCTCGAAGTTCCACATGACTGGACCGGCGAGCCCTAGGCCATCCTTGGCTTTGGTGAGCTTCTCAAAGATCGGGTGGCGGTAGCGCCCGTTTACCCAGACCTTCTGGCTGAGCGGGAAGGTCACGTCGTAGTTCAGCTTGCAGAACTCATCAATGGCCTGCTCGGTGCCGAGCTCCTGCTTGAACTGATCGGTGGGGAAGCCCAGAATCACCAGACCGCGCGGACCGTACTTGCGCTGCAGAGCCTCGAGCGCTTCGTACTGCGGGGTGAAGCCACACTTGCTGGCCACGTTCACGAATAGAACCACCTTGCCGACCAGGTCGTCGGTGTTAATCCGAGTTCCGTCGATGAGGGGAATGCTCATTCCCGCAATGTTGGTAGTAGTGATTTTCATGAAAGCCTCCGAGTTACCCAACAGCCTTGCGGACGCAGGTATTTCCACTAGTTTGATTGCATGGACGAGATTCGCACACTTGCAGCCAAGACCTACAACGAAGCCTTCGAGGCAGTTGACTCGGGGGACAACCCAGCCTGGGGCGTGGAACTGGCAGCTACCAGCCTTAACCTATGGCGCCGAGTTGGCACCGCTCAGAACCTTGCCATCGGGTGCTGGTTGTATTCCAGGGCACTTGCCAAGGCAGGCGCTGGCAAGCTGTCGCTTGAGGTTGCCAAGAACATGCTGCACCAGCTTGATGCGGTTGAGGACCCGGCCGACTGGCTGAAGGCTTCGGCCCTTGAGGGTTATGCTCGTGCACTTTTTGCCGCTTCGGACGAGCGCTTTGCTCAGGCCCGCACCGATGCCGAGGCCGCTGTGGCCGCCATCAGCGATGAAAAGGCTCGTGCGCTTATCGCTGGCCAGCTTGCCGATCTTTTGGAGCTCTAAAAGTGAGTTTTGCTGGATTCACACCCGACACCTTTGCCTTCTTCGCCGAGCTCGAGGTCAACAACACCAAGGCATGGTGGGAGTTAAACAAGGCTCGTTACGAGGCTTCCGTGCGAGCGCCATTGCTTGCGCTGCTCGAGGAAATTGCTCCCGAGTTTGGGGTGGCGAAGGTTTATCGACCATACCGTGACACTCGATTCAGCTTGGATAAAACTCCCTACAAGGACAGGGCCGCCGCCGCGGTATTCACCACTGGATCTACCGGTGTTTACCTTGAGATCTCAGCCCGCGGCCTGTACCTAGGCGGGGGCTATTGGATGCCGGGTAAAGACCAAATCGATCGTTTTCGTTCACTGATTGACGACGTTCGATACTTTGGTGACCTAGAGGCCACGGTCGAGGAGATGGCTGAAGCCGGTTTCGCCCTTTATCAGGAAGGTGCCTTGAAAACTGCACCGAGAGGCTTCACGCCTGACCACCCGCGCATCCACCTGCTGCGTCTTAAGCACATGGTCGTGGAGCGTCTAGAGGTTCCTGCCGAGTGGATGTATCAGACTTCCGCCGCCCAAATGGTTGCCAACCACTGGCGCAAGGTGATGATCTGGAATGAGTGGCTGGTGGAGAACCTAGGGCCGAGCACCGAGCCACCAAAGCCACGGTAGTTTCTGCTCTAAGCCTTCTTGGGGAAGACCCACAAAAATCCCACAAACTTCTCTCGGCTAATCCCAAGGTTGCGGGCGTCTCATTGACTTAGGTCAACGAAAGGACCCCGCATAATGTTCAAGCCATTCAACAACAAGGTGGGCATCTTCGCCGCAGCATTCGTTGCGGGAATTGCCATCGCATCGGTAGGTATTGCTCGTGCAGTGGAGGCACCTGCACCAACCCCAACCGCCACAGACACTCCGGCCGCAGTTTCCACCGCCGCTCCAAGTGCATCGGCTGATCCAACCGCAACCGTGGTTTCAACGCCTATGCCGGCCCCAACCTTCGCCACCACCGATGACGACTCTGATGACCAGGGTATTGAGGCAGACGACCAGGGCGAGGACACCGGCGACAGCGACAGTTCGGACGTGAGTGACAGCTCTGACTCCAGCTCCAGCGATTCAGG
>JAGWUG010000064.1 GCA_028868555.1 Actinomycetales bacterium
TACCCGATCGCAGCTTGCGTTGGCGCTTTACGAGGCTGGGATTGTAGGGAATCTAGAGAACGACTAGCCCTCTAGCTTGTCTTTCCCCGGTAGCCAGGTGAGTCCCGGCTTGCCCCAGTTATTCTTCATCACGATCTTCTTGGCATCGCCAGCATGCGGTTCGGCCAGACGGTTTACGTAGAGAAGGCCATCAAGGTGGTCAAACTCGTGCTGGAAGATTCGCGCCAACCAACCGGTGGCCTCAATGTCAACTGGCTTGCCCTTCAGATCAACACCGGTGAGGTGAACCCAGTCGGCGCGTTTCAGCGGGAAACGCTCACCAGGTACGCTAAGACAGCCCTCCTGCTCGGTGTCCCAGTCGGCTTCGCCGCTCTCAATCGGCCCTACCTCAAGCACTGGGTTGATGACCTCGCCGCGAACCGGGTTTCCTTCGGCGTCCTCGTAGTCATAAACGAAAACTCGCAGTCCAACGCCAACCTGAGTTGCAGCCAAACCAACTCCTGGAGCCTTATCCATGGTCTCGTACATGTCGCGAACCAGCGCGGCTAGGTCGGCATCGAATTCGGTTACTTCTTGGGCTCGCTGGTGAAGAACCGGCTCTCCGGTGATACAAATTGGGCGTACAGGCATGAACCTAATTTAGGGCAAGCCAAGCCCAGAGCGCCTAAAGGGTAGGCTTATTGGAGCAAATCCTAGAGATTGAGTTATGAAGCTTTTCACCGGAATAGACCTGCGCTGGTTGGCTGTTGCCTTGGCGCTCGTGGGAGCGGTTGCGCTCGCCTTCGGTGCCCAGTGGCAGAACGACGCGGTGGGGGAGCAGCAAGGTAAAGGCTCCAAACTTCACGGTTCTCTAGGCCTCAGGCAGATGCTCGCTCTGGTTCGCAGGCCTCGTTGGCTCATCGGTACCGGGCTACTGGGTCTGGCCGTGGTTTTCCAAATCTCAGCACTGTCTCTTGCTCCGCTTATCGTGGTTCAGCCGCTGGGAGCCATTGCGCTCGTGGTGACATCGGTGCTCAACGCCCGCATCAGCAAGACCAAGCTCAACCGCGCCACCGTTATCGCCATCGCGCTCTGTGTTTCTGGTGTCTTCGGCTTCGTAGTGACGGCTTCAACAATCGCTCAAGAGTACGTCCTCACCGATGCCCAAATGTGGCAGGTGCTGGCCATTCTGGCCGTCATTCTGGTCACACTGATCACCGTTGCGATCCGCAAGGCCAAGACCGGCAAGGCCATTTACTTCGTTGCCGGCGCCGGAATCCTCTACGGCTTTGTGGCAACTCTCACCAAGGTGGTTATTCAGCGCATCTACCAGGGGCAGTTCGAGTGGGTCACCTTCCTCTGCCTGGTAGTGCTCGGAGTTGCGGTTAGCCTCGGTGGCTGGTTTGTGCAGAGTGCCTACAGCTCTGGTCCACCAGACCTGGTCATTGCGGGTCTTACCGTCATCGACCCGATGGTCGCCGTTCTAATCGCCGGAACCATCCTGGGTGAGGCTCACCAGGCCAGCGCCCTAACCATCGTGCTATTTGCGGTGTTTGGCGGAACCGCCATCGTCGGTGTCTTGCTTCTGAGCCAATTCCACCCGCAAATTCTGCTGGCCAAGCGCCGTGCCGCGGTCTGGACCAAGCGTCGCAACTATAAACGGTAGAATTTTAGAAACCGTTATCCACCTGAGAAGGGCGTAAATGTCCGTTTCAAATTCCTCGCATCAGCCTGGAGTTTTTGACCCTGCTGCTCTCAGCACTCAGGCTATCAATACCGTTTCCAGGCCGCTGACCATTGTCATTGCCTGCGACACCTTCCCGCCTGACATCAATGGAGCCTCACGCTTCGCAGAGCGCCTTGCAGGCGGTCTGGCTCGCCGCGGACACGACGTTCACATCATTGCATCGGCTTACAGCAGCAAGTTCGGAACCTTCCGCGAGGTCATCGACGGAACCGAAATGACTGTGCACCGTCTGCGCGCCTACAAGCTTCCCCAGCACGAGACCCTGCGCTGGCTCTGGCCGTTCACAATTGGCAGCGAAGCCACCCGCATCTTCAAGGAAATCAAGCCGGATGTAGTGCACATTCAGAGCCACCTGATCATGGGTCGCTTTGTGGTTGGTGCCGCCAAGAAGCTAGGCATTCGCCTGGTTGCCACCAACCACATCATGCCCGAGAACCTCATCAAGTACTCGGTGATCATCCCGCCATTCCTGGAGCAGGCCGCCATGAACTGGGCCTGGCGCGACGCAGGTCGTTTCTTCGCCAAGGTTGACGCGGTTACCACGCCTACCCGTCGTGCCGCAGAGCTGCTAGAAGCAGCCACAGGCATGAAGGGCGTGATGGCCATTTCCTGTGGCATCGATGCGTCCAAGTTCAAGAACGCTACCCCGCCCTCGAACCAGCCCCCTCGAATCCTCTTCCTGGGTCGCCTCGACTACGAGAAGCACATCCACAATCTGCTCCGTGCGGTAGCCAAGCTACCGAAGGAGCTTGGCGTGGAAGTTGAGTTGGTTGGCCGCGGAGGTGAGCAGGCCTACCTCGAAGAATTAGCGAATGAGCTGGGTATCCGCAAGCAGGTGCACTTCTACGGTCACATCAGCGAGGAAGACCTACCTAAGGCCTACGAGCGTTGCACTGTGTTTGCAATGCCGTCAATCGCAGAGCTGCAGTCCATCGCCACAATGGAGGCAATGGCATCGGGGCGCCCGGTGGTTGCGGCAGACGCCATGGCTTTGCCTCACCTGGTGCACGATGGTGACAACGGCTACTTGTTCCCGCCTGACGACGTAGATGCCTTTGCAGACCGACTAAAGCGAGTCCTGACAGCCAACGAGGCCGAGCTGGAGCGGCTTAGCGAGAATTCGCTCTACCTCATCAAGAGCCACGACATTCAGCGCACCCTGAGCATCTTCGAGAGACTGTACATGGGCGAGACTGTCGCCGAGGAGACCGAAGACAACCTGCCGGAATACTCCGAACCGATCGGTCGTCTCAGCGAATCGTTCCACGATCAGATCGTGGCCTTCCGCAAGCGCACTGAGGCTCTGGCCGACAGGGTTGAGGAAGCCACCGATGAACTTCGTGAGCGCATCGAAGACATGCGCGAGCGGGCCGAGAAGGTGGACAAGCGGGTAAGAAACGCGGTCCGCAAGGCGAGAAAGCGCATCCAGCGCGAACGCTAAACTTGCTAGGTCAAGTGGCGTTAGCTCAGCCGGTTAGAGCAGCGGACTCATAATCCGTCGGTCGTGGGTTCAAGTCCCACACGCCGCACCAATACACTTGGATTGGTTTTCTTAACAGGAAGTTAAATGAGCAATCAATCTGAGTCCCGCGAGCATGACATTGTCGCCCTGCCGCTGCGCCACCCTTGGCGTCTGGTTTGGGCTGTTGTGCTCCTCGCCGTGGTTGGCGCTTTCGTCTGGTCGCTGGTAGCGGCACCAACCATCAACCATGAGGTGATCGGTAAGTACCTGTTCAGCCCGCTGATTCTGCAGGGTGCTGGTCTCACCGTTCTGATGACTGCGCTGTCGATGGTAATCGCGACCCTCCTTGCCACCGCCCTCGCTGTGATGAAGCTGAGCGACAACCCGCTGCTGCGCATAATTGCAACCGGCTACATCGAGTTCTTCCGCGGCACGCCGCTGCTGCTTCAGATTGTGTTCTGGGGCTACCTCGGCATCATCTACCCGCACATCACCTTTGGCATTCCCTTCACTTCGGTGATCTGGTTTGACCAGCCGACCGCAATGGTCATCTCTTCCTTTGCAGCTGGTCTGATTGCGTTGTCACTGAACGAAGCGGCATACGCAGCAGAAATCGTTCGTGCCGGCATCCTCTCGGTAGATAAAGGTCAGGCCGAGGCTGCCAAGTCGCTTGGCATGGACGCCTGGTACACCATGCGCCGAATTGTGCTTCCTCAGGCCATGCGCGTCATCATTCCACCGATGGGCAACGAAACCATTTCCATGCTGAAGAGCACCTCGTTGCTGCAGGTCATCGCGGTGTCCGAGCTCTACACCGTTGCCAGTCAGATCTCGGCCCAGAACCTGGCTCAGATCGAGCTGCTCGTGGTTGCTGGTTTCTGGTACCTGGTCATGAACACGGTTCTCGGCTTCCCACAGCGCTACCTGGAGAAGCGATTCGGTCGCGGATTCGACGCCGAAGGCAGCACAATGATTCGAACCGGAAAGAGCGGATTGAATGGTGGTCATGTCTAATACACCGATGGTCCGAGCTCTCTCGGTACGCAAGCGTTTCGGTTCCAACGAGGTTCTCAAGGGCATCACCCTCGAGGTCAGGCAGGGAGAAGTTCTCTGCCTTCTCGGCCCAAGCGGAAGCGGCAAGTCCACTTTCCTTCGCTGCATCAACCACCTGGAAACCATCAACGGTGGTCGCATCTACGTTGGCGATGAACTGATTGGTTACCGCCAAGCCGGTGACGTCCTGCACGAGATGCACCCGCGCGAGATCGCAGCCCAGCGCAAGAACATCGGCATGGTGTTCCAGCGTTTCAACCTGTTCCCGCACCTTACCGCTCTTGAAAACATCACCGAGGCGCCCGTCGGTGTGGCAAAGCTCAGCAAGTCAGCCGCTCACGAACGTGCCCTAGCGCTTCTCGATCGAGTTGGGCTGGCCGACAAGGCTAACCACTATCCGAGCCAGCTCTCCGGCGGTCAGCAGCAGCGTGTTGCCATCGCTCGAGCACTGGCCATGGAGCCTAGTCTCATGCTCTTCGACGAGCCAACCAGCGCCCTCGACCCTGAACTCGTGGGAGACGTGCTTGAGGTTATGAAGGACCTGGCACGCGAGGGCATGACCATGATTGTGGTTACCCACGAGATTGGCTTTGCACGCGAAGTTGCCGACACCGTCGTTTTCATGGACGGGGGAGTAGTGGTCGAGGCCGGAGCACCTGCCGAGGTAATCGACAACCCTCAGCACGAGCGCACTCGCACCTTCCTCCGCTCCGTTTTGTAAAGATTCTGTTACACCTGGGCGGGTTCGAATAGAAAATCGTTCGAATGCGAATATTCTTGTTCCTGAAACCTATCTCAGGAGTTAAACATGAAAAAGTTGTTTGCCGCTACTAGCGCCCTGGCCGTCTCGGCCTTGCTGCTAGCAGGTTGCGCCAGCGCCACCCCAGCCACCAGCAGCACCGCCGATGCAGCCGGAGTAGACAGCAAGGCCGCTGCACTGCTTCCTGCCTCCTACAAGAGCGCCGGCATCAACGTTGGTTCGGACATCCCTTACGCACCGATGGAGATGTTCGACGACAGCAACAACCCAATCGGCTTCGACGTTGACCTAGCGAACGCCATCGGCGCAAAGCTTGGCGTCAACATCAAGTTTGAGAAGCAGTCGTTCGACAGCCTCATCCCTTCGCTTCAGGCAGCCAAGCACGACGTTGCTATGTCCTCCATGTCCGACACCGTGGAGCGCCAGAAGGTGCTTGACTTCGTTGACTACTTCAACGGTGGTGCCAGCCTCCTAGTTGCCAAGGGCAACCCAAGCAAGATCACCAGCCTGAACGACCTGTGTGGCAAGCCTGTGGCAGCCGAGGCCGCTACCTGGGAAGTTGACCTGCTCAACACTCAGAGCGATGTCTGCAAGAAGGCCGGCAAGGCCGCACTTCAGGTCCTCACCCTTCCAGGTGACACCGATGCCCTCAATGCAGTTCACGCTCAGAAGGCTGTTGCCTACCTGGCCGACTCGCAGGTTGCTGCTTACGACGTCAAGACTGCCGGTAGCGGCAAGTTCTTCGACCTGGTAATCGACCCAGCCAACCCTAACGGCTACGAGTCGGGTCTGATTGGTGTTGGAATCCTGAAGAAGAACTC
>JAGWUG010000065.1 GCA_028868555.1 Actinomycetales bacterium
AAGGCCTCGCTCGGCGACGAGCTGGTGGCCGAGCCACAGCTACCCGAAAAGGCCTCCATGGCCGACCGCTCTGCGGCCACCATCGGCCTGATGCGTCAAGGCATTCCCGTGATTTACCAGGGCGCGCTGGAACACAACACTCGCGTGACCGTGTTCCGCGGTAAGCCAGACTTCCTAGTGCACCAAGACTGGGATCTTGCCTTTGAGGACGGCAAGCTCACCGCCCGCAAGATGCGTGAGACCTCGGGTGAATACGGCTACACGGCCTGGGATGCAAAGTATGCAAGCAACGCCAAGCCAAACTACGCCCTTCAGGTTGCGTTGTACATCAGCGCACTTGAGAGCGCCGGCTGGAAGGCCACCGATGCCCAGCACGGTGTCATCCTGGGAGACCGCAGCCTAGAAGTCTTCAGCGAGGCTGAGGTGGTTCCGGTAATGGAGCTGGCTCGCCTAGAACTCGACCGCACCATCGACAGCTTTGTTGCCATGTGGGATGCACACAAGGTTGATGAGTTCCTCGAAAACTTCACCTGGAGCTGCAGCCGCAAATCCTTCTGCGACATCTGCGAATACCCGGAACTCTGCGACTTGAAGCGTCACGAAAACGACGACCTGCTACTCGTGCACAACATCAACGGCAGCCAGGTTGAGAAGCTCCGCCAGGCCGGAATCCAAAGCGTTGCCCAGCTTGGCGCTGCACCGAGCGAGGCCCGACCTGCAAACCTAGACGAGAACATCTTCAACCGTCTGCGGACCCAGGCTCAGGCACAGACGCTATCCAAAGCAACTGGTGATCCGGTTTCCTTCCTGCTGCCAGACCCAATGCTGCAGTATCTGCCGCCTGCCAACCCAGGTGACATCTACTTCGACATGGAGGGCTTCCCTTATTACAAGGAGAAGGGCGGACTCGAGTACCTGTTTGGCAACTGGACTCCAGAGGGCGAGTTTGTGGACTTCTGGGCTCACAGCCGCGATGAAGAAGCCGCCGCCTTTGTGCAGTTCATGAACTGGGCGCTTGCCCGCCTAGAGCGCCACCCTGAGGCTCACATCTACCACTACGCCTCCTACGAGCAGTCCGCGCTTCGCAAGCTGGCGTCTCGTCACGGAGTGATGGAGCAGGAAGTCACCCGGCTAGAGCAGACCGGTCGCTTCATTGACCTGGCAACTTTCGTTCGCAAGAGCCTGGTGATTGGCCAGGAGTCTTACTCAATCAAGTACCTGGAGCGCTATTACGGCTTCAAGCGAACCGCTGATGTGAAGAAGGCCACCGACAGCGTGGACGGCTACGACCAGTGGCTTGAGCTAAAGGCCATTGCTGCCGACGAGGGCCGAGAGGTAACCGAGCGCCAGGCTGCGGAAAACGACGCCGCACAGGTGCTTGCAGATCTAAAGCTCTACAACAAAGAAGACGTGATCTCCACCAAGGCCCTCTACGACTGGCTGGCCGGCATGGAAGGTGCGAGCAGCAAGTACGGGGATGACCCAGACCCAAAAGTAAGTAACGCCGACAACAACCAGTCGGCGTCGGCAATCATCCTCCAGCAGCTGCAGGAGAAGACCCGCCAGCTCTTCGAGCCGCTCGAGGATTGGGATTGGGGAATCGACGAGGCGGCTGACGAACGTGCCTTGGCCTGGGCCGCGCTTGCGCACTCCATCCTCTTTTATCGTCGTGAAGACGTCATGTACTGGAGCGAGCTCTATCTGCGACTAGAGCAGGATGAGGCCGCCATGGAGGCCGACCGCAAGGCCGAGTTGCTGACCAACGTTGTGATCGAGTCCAGCGAGCCGGGTCGCATGTCCAAGGGTCAGCCAACCACAAAACTTGTGATTCGCGCCAACCTAGACCCCGAGGGCCTCTTCCGCCCCAAGGAGGGCGACAAAGTGGTGATGCGCCACAACCTACGCGGTGGGCGCTCCGGCTGGACCTTGGGCGAAGTAATGGAAGTCGAAGGCGGCGCAATCCGCCTGAAGCGCACGGCTACGGCAGCCACCGAGAACCTTCTCCCCACCGCCATCCTCGACTACCAGTTCTTTAGCGCAGCCAATAAGCAGGAGGCATTGAATTCCCTGGCAGACCGGATTGCTGAAGTATGGGAAAGCCCAAAGAACGAAGCGCCCGAGGGCTTTGCCGCACTAGATCTGCTGTTGCGTCGACCACCTCGTCTAAAGGGTGACCTTGCACTAACCAAGCCTCACCCAGAGAGCCCCCTGGTTGGCATCATCGACACCATTTCACGGCTCGACAACTCGGTTCTCGCCATTCAGGGCCCACCAGGAGCCGGCAAGACCTACGTGGCATCACATGCAATCGCCTACCTACTCAATCAGGGTGCCCGCATCGGTGTCGTGACCACCTCTCACAAGGCGTGCGAGAACCTGCTCGAAGCCTGTATCAATCAAGGCGTCGACATAGACCGGGTCTACAAGTCCAATCGCAGCGGCGACACTACCGAGCGCGACTGGCACACCCCAGACTCTAAAGAGCTAGCAAAGGAAATCAAGCCGATTACCGATGGTGTTCTGGTTGGCGGCACCGCGTGGACCTTCTCAAACCCCGCCATCGCCGACCTGGTTTTTGACTACATCTTCATCGACGAAGCCGCCCAGTTCTCAATGGTTGACGCGCTGGCGGTGGCGAACGCCACCAAAAACCTAGTACTTCTGGGAGACCCGCAACAGCTGCCGCAGGTTGTCACAGCCATCCACCCGGGAGGAGTAGAAAACTCTGCTCTCGGCCACTACATGGGTGACCAGGAACTGCTACCAATCACCCACGGCTATTTCCTGGACACCACCCACCGCCTGCACCCGGAGGTAAACAAGGCCGTTTCCTGGTTGTCGTACAACAACCAGCTGAAAGCCAATCCGGGTAACGCCTCACGAACTGCGCAGGGGTGCGAACCCGGCGTGACCATCACTCCGCTAGATCACCAGTTCAATAGCACCAGCAGTACTGAGGAGGCCCAGGCGGTTCTTGACCGCCTTTCGCACCTGACTGGCAGTGCGGGTCAGCTAAGCCAGGAAGAAATCCTGGTGGTAAGCCCCTACAACGCGCAGGTCGACCTGCTTCGTGAACTGCTCGACGAAGCCGGATTCGTTCAGGTGGAAGTTGGAACGGTGGACAAGTTCCAGGGTCGCGAAGCCAAGTTGGTTCTCGTGTCCATGGCCGCCTCCAGCGCCGAAGACGCGCCGCGCGGAATTGAGTTCCTCTTTGATCGCAACCGTCTCAACGTGGCAATCAGCCGCGCTCAGGTGGCCTGTGAAATCTTCGTTTCTGCCCGACTCATCATGGCTAACTTTAAGAATCTCAAAGAACTCAAAGCACTAAGCCGCTTCATCGGGCTCTTCGAATACGCCCAGGCCGGAGAGCTCTAAGAGAGGCTAATCGCTAGACGATTAGCGCCTTGAGGTCTCCGTCAATCTCGCGGAACAACTTGCGAGCCATCATCATTGGCACAGCGAAGAACGGCATGACGCAGGCGGTAATCACAAAGCCCTGATAAATCAGCGAAGTATCCTTGCCCGTCGCTGCCTGGAGCCCAAACGAAGCCACATTGTTGACAACCTGCCACACCAGCCAGAACCGCAACAGGCTGCGTTTGCGCTCGTCAGCATTAGCGGCGCCAACACCCGCAACGTCGCGCAGAACCAGATACGGCAGGATGAGTGCCGCCACCGGAATAAACCAGGATCCAATAGCCCAACCAGCGCCCCAACGCGTAGTTACCCCGCGCTCGCGCACAAACCGCACGGCGCGAAAACCAAAGTTGATCAGCGCGATCAAGAACCAAAGGTTGGTCAATGCAAAAGCCATAAGGCCAAGTACCGCAAAGAGAGCCCGGTAAGCCTCATCGGGGGACGCAAAACTGCTGGAACGATCCGCCAACAGGGCAGAGAACGCTGGGATGGCTGGGAACAATGCCAGGGCAGCAAGCAGCGATGTGAGAGCTCCCCAAAGTGCCGAAGCGCCAATCGACTCCGCCCATACCGAGAAACGGTTACGAGGGTCGCGGGCTCGGGACTTAGTTAATGCCATGACTCAATGATGCCAGCGAAGGGTTGGTGGACTGGGCAATGATGGCTGCCAGGGTGGCCGGTGGGGTTAGGTTCTCGCCCAGCAGGTTGGGCTTTCCGGTTCCGTGATAGTCGCTAGAACCCGTCACCAATAGGTTGAACTCCGCTGCAAGTTGCACAAACCACTCGGTTGCGTGAGCCGGAACATCTCGGTGATGCGCCTCGAATCCAGCTAGGCCAGCATCGATCAACTCCAAGAAGTGCGCTCTTGGCATAGGTTCCCCAGGCTTTGGCCCGCCACCGCGGGCCATCGGGTGAGCCACAATAGGCACACCGCCGGCGGCACGCACTAAACCGATGGCGTCGACCGTCTCCGGCACACCGCGGTTAGGCACGTAGTACTTCGTGCCCGGACGGACCCAGTCAAAGAATGGCTCGCGTGAGTCAATGATTCCGCGCTCAATCATGGCATCGGCGATAGCCGGACGGCCAGCAACCTTGCCATCGGCCAAGACCTCGAGCACGTGCTCCCAGGTGATGTCAAAGTCTGCGGAAAGACGCTCGGTGATTGCCTGCAAACGGTCAACACGGCTACTGACCGATTCGCCCAAGATGCGTTTGAGGGCCTCGTTCTCCGGGTCGGGCAAATAGGCCAACAGATGCACCGTGAACTTGTGCTGCGTGTCGCGCTGCACTCGAGTAGTCAGTTCAATACCCGGTACGAATCCCAGGCCTATCCTCTGAGCCTCTGCCCGCGCCTCATCCCAACCCGCAACAGTGTCGTGGTCGGTGAGAGCAACGATGTCCAGTCCCGCATCCTTGGCCTCGCGCATTACCTGCGCTGGAGTTCCCCTGCCATCGGACCGCACCGAGTGGGTGTGCAGGTCGATGCGAGCGTCGTTGGCAATCAAGCCGCCGGCAGGCGCATCGGTGGGGTTAATGGGGGTCACGCCCCCAGCATAAGACAAGAGGGCCCGGGATTTCTCCCGAGCCCTCTCGTAGTTTTCAGCTAGATGCCGAAGGAGTTTTACTCCTCGATGACAGCTGGGCTACCGATGCCCTTAGCGATTACTACTGCTACAGCGGTAACAACGGTACCAACCAGCAGAGCGATCACGTAGGTGAACCAGTCGCTCACCAGTGGGAATACGAAGATTCCACCGTGAGGAGCTGGCAGGTGGTTGCCGAATACGCCAACCAGTGCACCAGTTACAGCCGAACCGAGCATGATCGAAGGGATCACGCGGATTGGGTCAGCAGCAGCGAAAGGAATTGCACCCTCAGAGATGAAGGATGCACCGAGCAGCCAGGCTGCCTTACCGTTCTCGCGCTCAGCCTCAGTGAAGAGCTTCTTGCGGATTACGGTTGCGAGAGCCAGACCCAGTGGAGGAGTCATACCGGCAGCCATAACGATTGCCATGATTACACCCTGGTTGCCCGAAGCAGCGGTGGCGCTAACCGAGAGACCAGTAACAGCGAAGGTGTAAGCAACCTTGTTTACTGGGCCACCCATGTCGAATGCCATCATCAGACCGAGAACGATACCCAGCAGTGCCAGCGAGGTGGTACCCATGCTTGCAAGGCCGTTCTGGAGCGAGGTCATAAGAGCCGAGATTGGGCCCTGGAGAACGATAACCATGACCAGACCGGTTACCAGCGATGCGAGCAGTGGGATTACAACTACTGGCATCAGTGGGCGGATCCAGCCTGGTACAGGCCAACGCGAGATCCAGAGTGCCAGACCACCGGCGAG
>JAGWUG010000066.1 GCA_028868555.1 Actinomycetales bacterium
ACGCCCCAAACCCAGAAGACGTGCTCCCAGTAGTGCGGAACCGGGTTCTCTCCCTCGCGCTGGCGGCGGCCAACCTGAACCTCGGCCCAGTTGTGGTTTGCGCCCCAGGCCACAGCCAACTTGATGCGCTTCTCCATGGCGGCGGTGCGTGGCGCGTAGTAACCACCAAGGCTCCAACCAACCACACCGATGCGGTCAGCGTCGATTCCGTCCTGCTGCTCCAGCCAGTCGATCATCGGGGAGACAAAAGCCTCGGTGTCGACGCGAGCCTTGATGCCGCGGAGGCGAAGGGCCTCGCCGGTGCCGCCGTGGTCAATCATCAGAGTGCTGATTCCGCGCTTGGCCAGCATCTGTGGGAACTGGCTGTAGTACATCATCTCCTTGGTGGAGTCCAGACCGTTCAGCTGGATGATGACCGGGCTCGGCTTGCCGTCGGCGCGGGTGGCCTTGTAGAGGTAGCCCGGCAGCGCGGTGTCCTGGTAAGGAATGTCAACCTTTTCCATAGGAGCGCCGGTGATCTCCACGTGCTTCATCAGGAGGTCGATGCTCTTCTGGTACGCGGCGTTGCGGCCGGCCCACTTTGGGCTCTGCAGGCGCTCGGCCTGCGAGGTGTAAAGGCTGGCGCGGTAGTACTTCTCGCCCGCGCTGATTAGGCGGCCGGCCTTCTCGTCTGCCTGAGCCGACTCGAGAACGCGGTTCGCCACTACTTCCCAGGAGTTGTAAAGCAGGTCAGTTCCGAAGTCGTCACCGTTCTTAGACGCCTCGAGCACCGGCTTGCAGGCACGGTCAACCTCGTCGATGTAGCCGCCGTTGTTGAGCGTGGCCACCACAGCCAAGCTCCAGACGTAATTGGTTGGGAAATACATAAACATGACGGAAGTCCTTAGTTTGAAGCGTGAATGTATAGAGGCTTAGCGGAGCGTTTTATCGGCGTGGATTTACCAAGGCTGAGCCATGGCACCCATGGTCATGCCCATGATCTTGCCGGCTTCTTGGCCAGACTCAGGGCCACCCTTGATCTCCAGGTCAACCAGAGCCAGGGTGTTGCGAACCACTAGGTCGGTGCGCGCCTTGCGGCGCTCCTCGTACTGGGTGAGCAGGTCGTCGAGGTCGCCATCGCGGGTCACGTACTCGGCCAGCAGGTAGGCGTCCTCGGAGCACTGGGCTCCACCCTGAGCAATCAGCGGAGGGCAGGCGTGCACTGCGTCGCCGGTCACAATTACGCGACCATCGTGCCAGGACTCGTCAACGGCCCAGAGCCACTCGATCTCGGTGAAGTTCATGTAGTCGTCGTCCTTGAGGTTCTCGCGGATGAAGTCGAAGTGGCCGTGGTAGCCCTCCAGCAGGCGGCGCATCTCGTCTGCATCGGAGAGACCATTGTCTGGGCGCTGTGGCTTGGTTAGTACGAAGGCGTAGCAGAGGTCCTCGCTGATTGGGGTGTAGCCGGCCTTGTACTCTGGGCCACCGAAGGCGAGGCCCGAGCAGTCCATCTCTGGCTTGCGCTTGGTTACCACGCGCCAGATGCCCAGGCCCGAAGACTTCTTGTCGTGGGTGATGCCAACCATCTTGCGGGCGGTGGAGTTGATGCCGTCCGCGGCGATGATCAGGTCAAAGTTGTCGTTGCTGCCGTCGCTCAGGTGAGCGGTGACATCGCTTGCGTTGTTGGTGTAACCGGTGAGCTCAGTGCCCAGGCGGACGTCAACGCCAAGATCGTGAATCATGTCCACGAGTACGGTCTGGATGTCGCTGCGGAGCGCACCCATGGTTGCTGGCAGGTCCTCGCCTCCGGCGTGCGCAATAGGCATGCGGGCAATCTGGTGGCCGCCTGCGGTGAAAGTCTCAAGCTCGTTGAAGCCCTGGCCCTTGATGGCCATCTTGTCGTAGGCGCCAATCAGGTTGAACACCTTGAGGGCGTTGCCCTGCAGGGTAATTCCGTGGCCTACTCCGTACCACTGGTGAGCCTTCTCAACCAGGGTCACCTTGACGCCACGCTGCGCCAGGGAAACTGCTGCCACGCAACCGGTGATTCCGCCGCCAACTACTAGAACATTCTTGACTGCCATAGTCCAAACTCCGTTCAAAGAAGAGCACAGCCGTGCCCTGCCTCTCACGCTATTTCATTTTGAAGCGGCGCAAAAAATAACTGCCCCCAATGGGCGGTATCGGCTGACAGATACCTAGGCCGCCAGCTGCAGCAGCGCGCTGTGCCCGATGATGAAGTCGCGAATCCAGACGTGCGCTGGATCCGAGTTGTGCGACTGGTGCCACCAGAGGGTGAGGTTGGCGTCAACGTGACCAAATGGCGGGTCAACCACGATTACTGGAGAGTCGGCCGGGAGTCGCTTGGCTACTCGGCGCGGAGTGATGGCAACTAGATCGGTGCCGGCAACCACGTGGCCCAGCGGCAGGTAAGAGTTAGTCACCACGTGCGGTTTGAGCTGATAGCCCATCTCGTTGAGGCGGCGCTCCGGTGGCAGCAGGTGAGCGCGGCCAAACTTACAGACCGCCTTCTCGGCAACCTGGAACTCTTCCCAGCTCAGTTCGCCGTTGACCAGATGCTTGTTGTTCTTGTCCACCAGACAGACGTAGTCATCGGTGAAGAGTTTGTGGTGGTCGCCCATGATGCCCACGCCTGGCACGGTCACCACAAAGTCGTTTACGGTCAGGTCGCGCGCGGAGTCGGTTGGCTCCGATGGCAGACCCACGATGTCAAACGAAATTCCGGGTGCGGCTTCGAGTGCCAGAGCCAGGATTGGCTTCAGCTCGGTTGCCGAGTAGTCGGTGAGCATCAGGCGGAAAGTACGGGTGCTGGCGGCAGGGTCGAAGTCGCCCTCCGAACGCAGTGCGCGCTCAATCAGAGGCAAGGTGCGCTGCAGTTGTGGCAGCAGCAGTTGGCCCATCGGTGTTAATTCGTAGTCGCGGCCAACGCGCACCAGAAGCTCATCATTGAACTGAAGTCGCAGGCGACTCAGTGCAGAAGACATCGACGACTGGCTCATGTTGATTCGGTCGCCGGCGCGGGTGACATTGGCCTCTTCCAGCAGGGCGCGCAGGGCAATCAGCAGGTTCAGGTCACGGCCTGGTCCAATCATGAATGCATCCTCGCTTTGGGAATATTCCCCGGGTTGGGCTCTGGTATCACGCTATCAAATAGACGGTATCCAGACTTGGGGGAGGCGGCTCGCCACCATTTCGCCTAGCCTAAATCCTGTTCGGCGCTGCCGCTGGCTCGTCGTCCCGTTTTTGCATCTACACAAGGAGCACCGATGACCGAGCGCAAGATCTCCCACCTGCGTTACCTCGCCCTGGCCATGCCTAACTTCGAGGAGGAGCGCGACTTCTTCATCAAGCACTGGGGCCTCATCGAGGTCAAGGGCGACGAAAACACCAGCTACCTAGCGGCAGCCGGTTCGGACGAGGCCTACGTGGTTCGTCTCCGCAAGGGCGAGAAGCGCATCGACCTGGTTGGCTTCGCCGCCAAGGACCGCGCCGACGTTGACTCCTTCTACCAGGAGCTGCTGGCCAAGGACGTTCAGATGGTTCACCCCCCTCAGGCGCTTTCCCAGTTCGACGGCGGCTACGGTTTCCGCTTCTTCGACGTTGACGGCCGCACCCTGGAGATCTCCACCGAGAACAAGGGCCAGGCATCGCGTCCAGTCAAGGAGCGCGAAGCCATTCCTGTGAAGCTCTCCCACGTAGTTTTCAACACCAGCAACCTGGCCAAGACCACCCAGTGGTGGCTTGACGTTCTGGGCTTCTCCATCAGCGACAGCCTGGTGAGCGACCACATGGGCGACATGATGCACTTCCTGCGCTGCAACAAGGCGCACCACAGCATCGCCGTCGCGCAGGGTCCACACCACTCGCTGCACCACATGTCCTTCGAGATGCGCGGCATCGAAGAGTGGATGCGTGGCGCCGGCAAGATTCTCCGCGCCGGAACTCGCATGGTTTGGGGCCTCGGTCGCCACAACGCCGGTGACAACACCTTCGCCTACTTCATAGACCCTGCCGGCAACACCGTGGAGTACACCACCGAGCTGGCCACCATCGAGGACGAAGACGCTTGGGAACCACACAAGCTCAACATCCGCGAGGTTTCCACCCAGGACCAGTGGGGTACCGCAAACCCGATGAGCGAGTTTGTTGCCCGCGAGAGCTTCAACGACGTTGACCACGGCCTGTTCGTGGCTCCACCGCTATAAGCCACCAACAAGCAGTTTGCGAGGTTAGTTATGCGCATTCACCTGGGAGCAGACCACAAGGGTTTTGCACTTGCCCGACAGCTGGAAGGCTGGCTGGCATCGGAGGGTCACGAAGTGGTCAACCACGGCGCGGCCGAGCTGGACAACGGCGACGACCACACCGTCTTTGACATTCTGGTTAGTCACGCCGTGATTGTTGACGAAGACAACGCCCTGGAGACCCGCGGCATCCTGGTGGGTGGCGACGGTTCCGGCGAGGTTATCTCGGCCAACAAGGTAAACGGTGCCCGTGCGTTCTCCGCGCTGACCACCGCGCAGGTGGAGGCCGCCCGCACCAACGCCAACGCCAACGTGCTGGTGATCCCGGCAGACTTCGTTGATCTGGCCACCGCCAAGCAGCTGGTTGCCAGCCTGGTGGCCACCCCGTTCTCGTACACCATCGATGCCGCTCGACGCATCATCCAAACCAATGAGTACGAGAACTCCAAGACCATCGAAGGCTGGAATGTTGCGGACGAGTTCCAAGACAGCGGCCTTCGCTACGCCAACCCCGGATCGCACTAGCTCCGGCTCGGCAACCCAAGCCAAAGAATAAGGAATACAAAATGGCATTCGTATGCAGCGCAACCTGGACCGCCAAGGAAGGCTCCGCCCACATCGTGGCCGAGGCCCTCAAGCACCTCTCTCCTGCCTCGCGCACCGAAGAGGGCAACATCTACTACCAGGCCTACCAGGACCCATCGGCGCCTAACACCTTCCGCATCTTTGAGGTCTACAAGGACGAGGCCGCCTTCAAGGCACACGCCGAGTACGAGCACTTCAAGGAGTGGGCATTGGGTATGGCCATTCCTGAGCTAGAGGTTCGCCAGCGCGACTTCTACGAGACTCTCGACGTCTAAACAGCCTCGACTTCTATACAGCTTCGGCGGTTAGCCGCCACAACCCTTCAAGGAACGTCATGAAGATTCTTCGCTACGAGTCAAATGGATTTGCCCACCTGGGCGTATTCACTCACGGCATGGTCATGGACCTGCCAACTCGACTCAGCCTGCTGGAGGTGCTAAACCTGCCTCGCCCAGAGCGCGACCGCCTGGAGGGTCAGGTTGGCCGTTTCTTCAAGGCCCCGCTGGACAAGGTGAAGCTGCTGCCCCCCGTTGAGCCTCGCGTGGTTCGTGACTTCGTGAGCTTCCACGGCCACATCTCGGGCATGAAGAAGGCCGAGCCGGGCGATGGTTCGGTTCCAGCGGCTTGGTTCGAGTCTCCAGTTTCGCTGCTCATCAACCCTTACACCGTGAAGGCAAGCGGCGCCCCAATCCCGGTTCCACCGCTGACCAAGGCCATGGACTACGAGCTTGAGGTTGCGGTAATTCTGCGCAAGCCAGCCGTTGACGTGACCCCGGAAGAAGCCAAGGACCTGATCGCCGGCTACTGCATTCTGAACGACTGGTCGGCACGCGACCTACAGAGTCGCGAGATGTCGGTGGGCCTCGGCCCATCGAAGGGCAAGGACTTCGCCACCACTCTGGGCCCATGGATCACCACCCCGGACGAGCTGGA
>JAGWUG010000067.1 GCA_028868555.1 Actinomycetales bacterium
GGCAAAGCGGGTGAGGAAGTTAGCCTCCTCCATGGCGCTGTCGCCACCGCCAACCACGGCAATGTTTACGTCGCGGAAGAAGAAGCCGTCGCAGGTGGCACACCAGGAAACTCCGTAACCGGAGAGCTCCTTTTCACGTGGAACACCCAGCTCGCGGTACTGCGCGCCGGTTGCCAGAATCACGGTCTTGGCTTCGTAGACGTCGCCCATGCCGGTCTTGACGATCTTCACGTCGCCGGTCAGTTCAAGCTCGGTGGCGTCGTCGTAGATTACCTCGGTGCCAAACTTCTCGGCCTGAGCCTGGAAGTTGGTCATCAGGTCTGGGCCCATGACGCCCTCTGGGAAGCCAGGGTAGTTCTCCACCTCGGTGGTCTTCACCAACTCTCCACCAACCTCAACGCTCGAGGCAATGAGCAGCGGCTTCAAACCGGCTCGGGCGGTGTAGATGGCGGCGGTCCAACCGGCTGGGCCGGAACCTACGATGATGACGTCGCGCAAGGCGTGCTCCTTGGAATTTGCGGGCCGGAATGGCTGCGCCTTGACCCAAACAAATTCTATCGCTTGAGCATTCCCCGAACCCTGCCCAGAAGCGGGCCAACGGTGGTTAACAGCAGCTTAAATTCGGGTGCTCGAATGGCCCAGAGCGTGCCAACAAAGCCCAGCAAAATCACCACACCGATGCCGCCGCAGGTGAGCACAGCATCCAGGATGGAGCGCACCGCAAAGTGACCAAGGCTGGTGCCGCCAGCCAGGCTCAGCACCAGCTTGCCCAGCAGACCGCCAACCAGGGCCGCAATCGCGAAGCGGAAGATCGAACCAACCAGACCGGTGCCGAAGCTTCCAATCCGACGGCGGAGCAGGAAGTAGTAAAGCATCGTGGAAATAAGAACCGTGCCGCTAGTGAGGAAGGCCAGCGTCTGCACGCGGTGGATTGGAGCCACCTGCACCTGAATGACGAGCGCGCCAGCGATGTAGAGCGCCGATTGCAGCAGGGTGATGTAGAACGGGGTCTTGGTGTCTTCCAGTGAGTAGAACGCCTTCTGCATGAAGAAGCCCAGGCTGAACGGCAGCAAGCCAACCATGAACGCCACCAGAACCTTGGCTAGCGCCATGGTGCCGGCGTATTCGCCAACAAAGACGCGGCTGATTGGGTAGGCCAGCACAATCAGCGCCGCCGTGGCCAGCACGCTGATTAGGCCGACGATGCGCATGCCGTCGCGCAGGTCCTGCTTGACCTCGGTCATCTTGCCCTCGTGGGCGTGGGTGGCAATACGGGTGAAGTAGACCGTGGCCAACGAAACCGTGCCAACGCTGTGGGGCAGCATGAAGATCAGCCAGGCAATGCCGGAGGCGGCCACCGATGCCACATCGCCGCCGGCTCGACCTTCAACCGCCGAGGATGCCACCGAGGACTGGAAGATTCCGGCGATCTGAGTGGCCAAAACCATGGCCAGTGTCCAGGCGCCAGCCTTGAGGGCCGGGCCGAGGCCGAAGCCGCGCCACTGGAAGTTTGGCTTGAAGTGCAGGCCGATGCGGCGCCAGGCGAAGAGCAGGATGATGGCCTGGGCGGCAACTCCGGCGGTTGCCGAGACTGCCAGGAGAGTTATCTGCCCGGCACCCCAGTGCTCCACCGAATTCTTGCCAGTTGGGTCCATGCCGAAGATGGCGATGTACGCACCCATGCCCAGAAGCGAGACCACGTTGTTGAGCACCGGAGCCCACATGTACGGGCCGAAGGCGCTGCGCGCGTTGAGCACCTCGCCCAGCATGGAGTAAAGCCCGTAGAAGAACAGTTGCGGCAGGCACCAGTAGGCGAAGGCAGTTGCCAGCGCCAGGTGCGATGGCTTCCAGCCCGAGGTGTAGATGCTCACCAGCAGGGGAGCGGCCAGGGTGGCCACCAGTGCGATTCCACCAAACGCCACGATTGCCATGGTCAACAGGCGGTTAATGTAGCCGGCACCGCCATCGATGTGGGAGCGGGCTTTGACCAGCTGAGGAACGAGGATGGCGTTGAGCACGCCACCGGCGATGATTGCCCAGACGTTGTTTGGAAGCTGATTGGCCACGCCAAAGGCATCGGCAGCGTTGGTGGTCACGCCAATCATGGCTGCCAGGAGCACGGCACGGATGAAGCCGAGCACTCGACTGACCACTGTGCCGCTGGCCATGATCAGACTGGACCGAGCTACGCTCACTGAATTCCTAACCCGCAACCTTTTGGCGGCGTTTGCGAACCGTGCGGACCACACCAACCACCAGCAGGGCAACCACGGCAGCGGCAAATCCACCGATGAGGCTGTCTTCCACCTCGGCGTTAATGGTGAGATTCAGATTTACCGCTTCTCCCAGTGAAAGTCCTGAAAAAGTGGTGAGCCAGGCGTGGAGCACAACGTTGCCGTCGGCGATGGCGGTAACCGGAACCTGCGCCACGTAGGTGGTGTTGGCCGGAACGGTCACCTCAATGGCGGCTGGAATTAGCGCGCTCAGGTTGGTTGGGGCCACGTGCACCTGCACGCGAATCTCGGTGGGGAAGTCGTTCTGAATGGAGATCGGCAGCTTGCTGCTGCGGCTCACCAGGTGAATGGTGCTGCCCGGGACAATCTTGATGGCGGTTGGCGGTAGCGGGTTACTGAAAGGCACCGATGCGGCTGCGCCCGTGGCTGGCACCAGCGCCAAAACCAAGGCTGCAAGAGCGGCCCAGAACCGGCTCACGCCTGGTTCTCCACCCACTCGATGACGCCGCGGGCGATTCTGCGCTCGTTTTCGTGCGCGAGCGAGGAGAGCAGAATCTCCAGCTCGAACCAGCGGGCCTCGACGGCCTCCTGGTCTGGGTCGCCCTCGACGGTGAGGTCTCCGCCAGTCTGACGGAAGAGGTAGTGATGCACAGTCTTGGCGATTAGCTTTGGACCGGCCGAAAACTCGTACTGAATTTGACCCAGCGGGTGCAGGATTTCAACCTCGAGGCCGGTTTCCTCGTAGACCTCGCGAACCGCGGCCTGCTCGAGGGTTTCTTCACCCTCCGGGTGGCCCTTTGGCACACACCAGTCGATGCGTCCGGAGCGGGAAAGTCGGCCAATCAGTGCCACGCGATTGGAGCCATCGGCCGCCAAAACAAACCCGCCGGCGGAAGTCTCAAGAACCCGCCTTCTGGGGCGCGAAAACTTCCGGTCACTCATGGCTTAAGACTAACGCTCGGGCGCCCCCGCACGGCCCTGTGAGAAACTGAAAGCGATGAATAGCGTTGCCCAAGCCCTAGAAAACCTAAACGAACTCACCTCGGGTGAGCTCTTTTTGCGTTTGGGCCGCATCTTCTCCGATGCTGGGCACGAGCTAGCCCTGGTGGGCGGACCGGTGCGCGACGCATTCCTGGGCCGAAAGGCGCCAGACCTGGACTTCACCACCTCCGCACTTCCGGACGAGACCATCAAGATCCTCAAGGGCAACGTCGATGCCTGGTGGGACATCGGCAAGGAGTTCGGCACCATCGGTGCTCGCATCGGTGATGACACGGTTGAAATCACCACCTACCGCGCCGACGAATACGACGAGACCAGCCGCAAGCCGCTGGTGGCGTTTGGCAAGAGCCTGGAGGCGGACCTCTTCCGCCGTGACTTCACGGTGAACGCCATGGCGCTGCGCCTGCCGGACAAGGTTTTTGTTGACCCGACCAACGGTTTGCAGGATCTGCTCGATGGCGTGCTGAAGACGCCTATTGAACCTGAGATTTCGTTCTCCGATGACCCACTGCGAATGCTGCGAGGCGCTCGCTTTGCCAGCCAGCTTGGCTTTGAGATTGAACCAAAGACCTTTGAGGCCATGCAGGCCATGACCGACCGCTTGGAGATTGTTAGCGCCGAGCGCATCCAGGTGGAGCTCACCAAGCTGATGCTGGGAGCGCACCCGCGCGCCGGTCTGACCGCGCTGGTTGACTCCGGCCTGGCCGAGAAGGTGCTGCCCGAGCTGCCGGCGCTCCGCCTTGAGAGCGACGAGCACCACCACCACAAGGATGTCTACGAGCACACCCTCACCGTGGTGGAGCAGGCCATCTCCTACGAGAAGGACTACGGGCTGGAGCCAGACTTTGTGCTGCGTTTCGCCGCGCTGCTGCACGATATCGGCAAGCCCGCCACCAAGCGTAAGGAGCCGGGTGGAGCAGTGAGCTTCCACCAGCACGACCTGGTTGGCGCCAAGCTGGCCGGAAACCGCATGCGCGAACTCAAGTTCGACAACGCCACCATCAAGGCAGTGAAGGAATTGGTGCGCCTGCACCTGCGCTTCTTTGGCTACGGCGAGAACGACCCCTGGACCGATTCCGCCGTGCGCCGCTACGTGCGGGATGCCGGCGACCTACTCACCCGCCTACACGCGCTCACCCGCGCCGACGTCACCACTCGCAACAAGCGCAAGGCCGACCGCTTGGCCCACGCCTACGACGACCTGGAGCGCCGAATTGCCGAGCTCGCCGAGCAGGAGGAGCTGGGCGCGATTCGCCCAGACCTGGACGGCGAGGACATCATGCGCATCCTCGGTCTCAAGCCAAGCCGCGAGGTTGGCGAGGCCTACTCGTTCCTCATGGAACTGAGGATGGACGAGGGCAGCATCGGTGCGGAAGAAGCAGAAAAACGCTTGCTTGCCTGGTGGAACGCAAGGTAGTCTAGAAAGGTTGCGCCATTTTGGCCTACCTGGCCTTTTGCGCAACATTGCATTTACCCTCCTGCCATGGAAAGCCCATGGCCGTTCTAGTCCAAAGGAGGTGGGTTACTTATGCATCCTTACGAGGTCATGGTTCTCCTCGACCCAACCGTCGACGAGCGTACCGTTGCACCAAGCCTCGACAAGTTCCTCAACGTCATCCGCAATGGTGAAGGCACCATTGAAAAGGTTGACATCTGGGGACGTCGTCGCCTTGCCTACGAAATCGCCAAGAAGACCGAAGCCATCTACGCCGTCATCAACCTGGTCGCCAAGTCGGCCGACGTTGACGAGCTTGACCGTCAGCTGAAGCTGTCGGAGGCTGTTCTTCGCACCAAGGTTCTGCGCGCAGACCAGGCGATCGTAAACATCAAGCCAGTTGAGGTCCCTGAGATCACCGCTGCAGAGATTGCCGACACCAAGCCAGCACGCAAGCCTTCGGCTCGCGCTGCCAAGTAAGTCAAAGAGAGAAAAAGACTATGGCCGGGGAAGTAAACGTCACGATCGTTGGCAATCTTGCCGCTGATCCTGAGCTGCGTTACACCCAGGGTGGCGTAGCCGTCACCTCGCTGCGTGTGGGTTCTACCCCACGTACCTTCAACCGTCAGACCAGCCAGTGGGAAGACGGCGAAACCGTATGGGTTCGCTGCACCGCTTGGCGTGAGCTGGCTGAGAACATCGCAAACTCCCTGCACAAGGGTGCCCGCGTTGTTGTCACCGGTCGTCTGAAGGCACCATCGGCTTACCAGGCCGCCAATGGCGAGGCTCGCGCTTCGCTCGAGCTCGAGATTGAGGACATCGGTGCATCGTTGCTTCGCGCAACCGCCGTTGTTACCAACCGTGCTCGTGAGGCCGGCGCCGTAGGTGGACGTAGCGACAACCCTTGGGGCGACGCACCTGCCGCACGCACCGCTGCACCTAGCGACGATGCCTGGGCTAACCCAGGTACCGCCGCCGGTGGCGATGACACCCCGTTCTAAATCTTTTAAAGACCAATAGGAGAAAACAACATGGCTGCTAAGAGCGACCCACGTCGTAAGCCTCGCAACGCCAAGAACGC
>JAGWUG010000068.1 GCA_028868555.1 Actinomycetales bacterium
GGTTCCGGAGCCCTCAGCATGTACCTGCTGCGCGCCATCGGCCCAACCGGCCAACTGCACTCCTTTGAGCGTCGCGCCGAGTTCTCGGAGATTGCCCAGGCCAACGTGACCACTCACTTTGGTGCCAAGCCGGAGAACTGGAACGTCTACCTAGGCGACCTGCAGGAGCAGCTGCCACAGAAGATTGCACCGGCATCAATCGACCGCGTAATCCTGGACATGCTTGCCCCTTGGGAGTGTGTTGAGGAAGCCGCCGAGGTTCTGGTTCCTGGTGGAATCTTCGTGGGCTACGTGGCAACCGTCACCCAGCTCTCGCGCCTGTCGGAGGAACTCAAGAACAGCGGCCACTTCAACGAGCCAGATGCCTTTGAGTCGATGGTTCGCGACTGGCACCTGCAGGGTCTAGCGGTTCGCCCAGAGCACCGCATGATCGGTCACACCGGCTTCCTCATTGTTGCCCGTCGCCTGAAGCCTGGAACCACCCTGCCGCAGTTCAAGACTCGCAATAAGCCGGAGTTTGCAGACGAGGACATTGCAGTTTGGAACCCTGAGCACCTTGGGCAGCGCCGCATCAGTGATAAGAAGCTGCGCAAGACTGTTCGCACTGCCAACGCAGCGGCTCAGGCCCGCCTGGATGAACAGTCTGAGAATGACGCGTCCACCAGCACCGATGCACCGCTAGACCCACAGAACTAGCAAGTAAACTTACTCACAAATAGCCAAACGAAGGTTCGAATTTTGCGCAAAGTTATCTCCCTGGCCGCCCTGTCTCTGCTAGTTGCCGCCAGCCTCTCCGCTTGCTCCACCGCCAGCGCCAAGGCCAGCAACGTTGTAGACGCACCGATGGTTTGCAGCCACTACGTGACCGGCACCGCAGCCGACCAGATCAGCGCCAAGATTCCTGCCACCGGCAAGCCAACTGTGAGCTTCCCAACCCCGCTGAGCACCAAGACCCTGCAGACCAAGGTCCTGAAGGCCGGCACTGGTTCGCGCTTCGGTGGCAACCAGCAGATCTCGTTTGACTACGCAGCTTTCAACGCAGCCACCGGCAAGGAGCTGCAGGGCACCAGCTGGAACGGCACCGATGCAGTTAGCCAGGTTGTTGCCAAGCCAGCCAAAGACGCCACCGGCGCTGACTTCTGTTCTGCACTCGCCGGAGCCCGCGAGGGTTCGGTAGTCGCCACCATCATGTCGGCCAAGGCATCGCACGGCGGCAAGGCCAACGCGGCTGCCGGCATCGGTGCAAACGACAGCATCATCTTCGTCTTCAAGATCAACAAGGTGGTTCTGCCACGCGCCATTGGTGACGCCAAGGCCGCACAGGACGGCTTCCCGCAGGTTGTCACCGATGCAACCGGCGTTCCCGGCCTGGTCATGCAGAACTGGGATGCCAGCGCTGCGCCTAAGGACTTCAAGGCCGAGACCCTGATTCAGGGCCACGGTGCGGTCATCAAGGCCGACGACTTCGTAACCGTTCACTACTCGGGTTACCTCTGGAGCAGCGCTAAGTCGCAGTTCGACTCCTCGTGGTCGAAGGGCACTCCGGCGACCTTCCAGCTGAAGCAGGGAGCCCTCATTCCGGGCTTCATCAAGGCACTTGTTGGTCAGCGTGTTGGCTCGCAGGTGGTTGCAGTTCTGCCACCTTCGGACGGCTACGGTGCCTCGGGTGCCGGCTCCATCCCAGGCAACGCAACTCTTATCTTCGTTATCGACATCCTGGCCAAGGGCAAGTAGCCCCGGGTCAGGCTGGGTCAAGGGGGACTCATGGCGACTGACAAAATCACTCCCTTCCAGCGCCAGCTGAACCTGACCATGGCTCTGCTGAGTGCCGGTAAGCACGGCCTCACCAGCGATCAGATTCTGCGAACCGTCCCCGGTTACCAAACCTCTAAAGGCGAGGAATCGGCCGACAAGCTGCTAACCCGCGACAAGAATGACCTTCGCAATCTGGGCATCCGTCTCGTGGGAGCCGACAGCAACGCGAGCGAGAGTTCAGGCAACTATCGTTACGTGATTGCCGAGGGCAGCTTCGCCTGGCCTAAGAACTTCAAGCTGAACTCCACCCAGACCCGCCTGCTCGAGTTGGCGGCTAACTGCTGGCGCGACAACGCAAACCAGCATCTGGACACAGCGTTGACCCGCCTGGTTGCGCTTGGCGAGGCCCCAAACCGCGGCGCCTTGACCGAACTCGTGCCAAGCTTCCGCCCGTTCGATGCATCATTCCAGCGCCTGGCCGAGGCGATCGAAAAGCAGAATGTGGTGCAGTTCAAGTACCGCAAGCCGAGCACCAACGAGATCGAGACTCGCACCTTCGCGCCATGGCGATTCCTCAACATCGAGGGGGAGTGGCTGGTTCAGGGCTGGTGCTATGACCGTCAGGACACCCGCAACTTCCTGCTAAAGCGCATCGTTGACAAGAACGTAAAGGCACTGGTTACCCGCGCCCCGAAGGCTACTGAAAACACCGATGAGTTCGCCGAGCCAGAAGAGCAGAGCCCTTGGGACTCCGAGCCTGTAAAGGCCGCGGCACCAGCCGAGGGTTCTGACCGTAAGACCTATGTTGCCGCGACCCCAAAGTTGCTCTCCGCAGCCGATGCCGACCTCGAGCAGTTCCGCTCGCGCAATGTGGCATCGGTGAGGGTAGCCCCGGGCACCGCCGCTTGGAGCCACTTTGAGATGGATTTTGAAGCTGGTGACACCAAGGAGCTGCGCTACCTAGACCCCGAGCTACTCGCGGTTCAGCTGCGCCGATATGCCGGACAACTAGAAGTGCTGGCACCTGAGGCTCTAGTTGACGAGGTACGTGCCGGACTCGAGAAGGTGGCGAGCGCCCATGCCTAAGATCAATGGAGTTTTTGGCGTCCACAAACTGAACCTGGCCTATGCCGTTTTGGCCTACGTGGTTGCCAACAGCCGCGTGGCATCGGTGGCAGAGATTGCCGAGCACTTTGAGTGCAGCGAGGGCGAGATCGTCTCCGTCATTCACGGCCTCAACAATGCCGACTCCACCGCCGCACAGGACTACACCGGTGCCAAGGTCTTCTTCGACATTGATGAACTTGAAGAAGAGGGCATGGTGGTGCTGAACGACTACAGCGAAGAGCTGACCGTTCCGCGCCTCACCACCCAGCAGACCGCGGCCATCAGCGCCGGTCTTCAGATGCTCAAGCAGCTGAGTGGCTTTGAGCACAACGACGACATCGACGCCCTGCTTAGCGCCCTGCACTCGGGTTCGGGTGGCATGTCGCCAGACACCATCGCCATCGAGCCAACCAAAGCAGACAGCGATCTCGAAACCCTGCGCGAGGCCATCCTCGACGGCTTTGCCATCAGCTGCGACTACATCAACGGCAAGGGCGAGCGTTCCAGCGGACGCATCATCGAGCCGCTGCGCCTGGAGTCTCGCGACAATTTCTGGTACCTCAAGGGCTTCTGCCACAGCCACAACGAGGTTCGAAACTTCCGCCTGGACGCCATGGACAAGGTGGTTGTCACCACCGAGCCAATCACCGAGGAGCACAAGGCGCTCCCACTGGACGGCCCCATCTATCAGCCGGGAGCTGACGCCATCGATGTGATCATCGACGTGGAGCCAGAGGCCTACCAGGTGCTCAGCGACTACGCGGCCAGCTACACAGCCAAGCCAACCGGAACCATCCGCGCCAGCATTAAGGTCACCAGCCTGCTGACCATCCCACCGATGGTTGCCAGCTATGGTGGAGCTGTGCGAGTGATTGAACCGAAAGAAGCCAAGGAGCTGGTGCGCGACTACGCGCTCAAGGCCCTGGGTCGCGGTTCTGAGACCGGTGCCGAGGTGACCGAATAATGCCTTTCTGGGGCTGGCTTCTGGTTGACCTGGGCATCCTTGTGCTTGGCGTAGCCTGGTGGACCTACCTGGGTTATGGCCTCTACCAGCGTGGTCGCAAGACCCAGAAAATGCTGCAGCCTCTGATTGACCAAGCCAACGCACTTCAGACCGCTCAGGAGACACCGGGGGAGTATCAAAAACCCACCGATGACCTGCACTCGGATCCCCGAAAAATGGAGCGCAATTTGGAGCAGCGCAAGCGCGCTCAGGCGCATCGGAGAGCCGAAAGACAGCGTAGGCTTATAGCGAGACTCCGAAAGTAGGACACGTGTTTAGAACTCTGTTTGAGGGCCCTGTTGGCATCATCCTGATCCTGATCATCCTCGCTGTTTTCTTTGGTCCAAAGCTTCCAAATGCCGCAAAGGGCATTGCCCAGTCCATCAAGGTCTTCAAGAAGGAGATTGGCTCCGACGACAAGAAGGATGCCAAGGACTCCGAGGCCAAGAAGACCGAAGACGAGAAGAACTCCAGCAACTAGTTGCGGGTTTAATCGCAACCAATCTCACTAATGGCGCGGCGCAAAAACCCAGAAGCTGAAATGCGGCTGGGCGGTCACCTCAAGGAATTCCGTAACCGCTTCTTCTTTTCGGCCCTGTTCATCATTGCCGGCTCGGTAGCCGGTTGGTTCCTCTTCGACCAGGTCTTCAACGCGCTCCAGGCTCCGATCCTCAGCGTTGCCAAAGACGCCCACATCAACGCCTCGGTCAACTTCGGAACCATCGGTGGCGCGTTTGATCTGCGACTCCAGGTCTCGGCATTCATCGGTGTAGTGGTTTCCAGCCCGTTCTGGCTCTACCAGCTCTGGGCCTTTGTGGTTCCGGCGCTGCGTCGCCGCGAAAAGGTCTATACCCTGGCGTTCCTGCTGGCGGCCATCCCGCTGTTCCTCGGTGGTTGCTGGCTGGCCTGGTGGGCCCTACCAAACTTTGTGCACGCCCTGCTGAGCATGACTCCGGCTGGCAGTGCCAACCTCATCAACGCAAACGAGTACATCCTGTTCGCGGTGCGCATTCTGTTGTTGTTCGGAATCGCATTCGTGCTGCCGGTCGTGCTGGTGCTGCTCAACTTCATGGGCCTTCTTTCGGCGGCGGCAATCCTCAAAGGCTGGCGTTTGGCGGTAGTCATCTCGGCCTTCATCGGTGCTCTTTCCACCCCGGTGGCAGATCCAACCAGCATGTTCCTGCTCATGGTTCCGCTGCTGGTGCTCTACTTCGTGGCTCTGGGCATCGCTGCCCTCCGCGACCGCTTCACCAATCGTAAAAAGGCGAAGATGCTAGCCGAATACGGCATCGATGAGGCGGCACAGTGACCAGCGCAAAAGGCAGCGGAGCAACCGAGGACACGCGTTCTCCGTCGGAGCGCTACAAAGCTTCCAAGACAATCCACAAGATGGCCGAGGTGGAAGACTTCCGCCAACTGATTCGCTTCCCGCTCGATGAATTCCAAGAGCAGGCTTGCCGGGCTCTAGCCAACGACCGCAGTGTTCTGGTGGCAGCCCCAACCGGTGCGGGTAAGACAATCGTTGGTGAGTTTGCCATCCACTTGGCGCAGGCCAAAAACCTCAAGGTCATCTACACCACGCCAATCAAGGCGCTGAGCAACCAGAAGTACGCGGAGCTCTGCAAGCGCTACGGTGACGACAACGTTGGCCTGCTCACCGGTGACAATAACCAAAACTCCGATGCACCGATTGTGGTCATGACCACCGAGGTGCTGCGC
>JAGWUG010000069.1 GCA_028868555.1 Actinomycetales bacterium
GTTCCTTCAAATGCATATGCAGGCTTACTAGAGCATCTGGCTGGTCCTCGGGTTCGCAAAAATAGAGTCGTATGTGCGTGGCACTGGTGTTGAGCTCGCCAGGGTGTTGGGGTATCTGCCATCGAAGTTCGAACAGGCCAGCAACCGACATGACTGCCTTTACCTCGTCTGATGTGGCAGGCAGACCTCCCCGGCTCGCTCTTGCCAGAAGGCGAGAAATCTGGGTTTGGATGTTGACCCTCTGTGACTCGCTCTGCGTGCTGACCCAGTTTTCAAAATCCAAAAAACTTGGCTGTTCCCGGTCGATGTAGTCAGTCCAAGTCAGTGGACTAACCCTTGGAATCTGGCACCTGGACACCTGTTTCATTCAATAAAGAAACCAAAAACCCCCGGCCCGAAAACTCGGACCGAGGGCTTCTGTGAACAACTAGTGCATTTAGCCAAACAGCTCTGGCAGGGTCGCCTTCCAGCTGTTGCGCAGTTCGTCCAGCGAGAAGTCGGCAACATCCTTGATGGCCACAACTGCATCGGAGCCTGCCAGGTCAGTAACACCGATGCGCAGCACCGGAACATTACGAGCCTCGCAGAGACCAACGAACTTCACGTCGTCCTCGCGGCCAACCGAAACCAGAACACGGCCGGTGGACTCGCTGAACAGGGCTGCAGTCAGGTCAACGCCATCGCGCTCCATCAGCTCGCCCAGCCAAACGCGGGCACCAACGCCAAAGCGCAGCGAGCTCTCGACAACAGCCTGAGCCAGACCACCGTCTGCTAGGTCGTGAGCCGAAGCCACCAGACCCTGCAGCGATGCACCGTGCAGCAGATCAGCCAAAGCCTTCTCGCCAGCCAGGTCAACCACTGGAGGCTTACCGCCGAGGTGGTTGTGGATTACGCCAGCCCAAGCCGAACCATCCAGTTCGTCGCGGGTAACGCCGAGCAGGTAAATGTTGTTGCCGGAATCCTGCCAGCCCGAAGGAATGCGTCGAGCCACGTTGTCGATTACACCGAGCACACCAACAACCGGGGTTGGGTGAATGGCTACATCGCCGGTCTGGTTGTAGAACGAAACGTTTCCACCAGTCACCGGAATGCCAAGCTCCAGACAGCCATCGGCCAGACCAGCAGTCGCCTGCTGGAACTGCCACATAACCTCTGGGTTCTCAGGCGAACCAAAGTTCAGACAGTTGGTAACAGCCATAGGCGAAGCACCCGAAGCAGCCACGTTGCGGTAGGCCTCGGCCAGTGCAAGCTTGGCACCGTTGTAAGGGTCCAGCTGGCAGAAGCGGCCGTTGGCATCGGTGGCAATAGCCACACCAAGACCGGTCTCTTCCGAAACACGAACCATGCCCGAGTCATCAGGCTGAGCCAGCGCGGTGTTGCCACCAACGTAGTGGTCGTACTGGTCGGTGATCCAAGACTTGTCGGCCTGGTTAGGGCTGGAAACAACCTCAACCAGCTGAGCCGCAATCTCAGTTGCGTTGTCGTTGGAGCGGGCCAAGCCGGCTGCAACCACGGTGTCTGCGTTCAGCGCATCAATCCAGGCCGGGTAGGCAACTGGACGGTGGTAAACCGGACCATCGTGGGCAACGGTACGAGGAGGAACATTCACAATTTCCTCGCCGTGCCAGTTGATGTAGAGGCGGTCCTCGTTGATAACCTCACCGAGGATCGAGTACTCCACCTCCCACTTCTCAACCAGAGCAACAAAGGCCTTGAGGTCCTTCTTAGGAACAATGCCCATCATGCGCTCCTGAGATTCCGACATCAGAATCTCCTCAGGAGTGAGGCTCTCGTCACGCTTCAGAACCTTCTCCAGGTCAACGCGCATACCGGCGCCACCGTTGGAGGCAAGCTCGCTGGTGGCACAGCTAATGCCGGCACCACCCAGGTCCTGAATACCGGCAACTACGCCAGCGTGGTACAGCTCGAGGCAGCACTCAATGAGCACCTTCTCGGCAAATGGGTCGCCCACCTGAACTGCTGGGCGCTTGGTTGGGCCGGTGCTGTCGAAAGTCTCCGATGCCAGAACCGAAACACCACCGATGCCGTCAGCGCCGGTGCGAGCACCGAACAGGATGACGAGGTCTCCAGGGTTAGAGGCCTTGGCAAGCTTGAGGTCCTCGTGGCGCAGCGCACCAACCGAGAGAGCATTGACCAGTGGGTTGCCCTGGTAAACCTTGTCAAAGACGGTCTCGCCACCAATGTTTGGCAGGCCGAGGCAGTTTCCGTAGAAGCTAATGCCGGCGGTCACACCGTGAACCACACGAGCGGTGTCTGGGTTCTCAACTGCACCGAAGCGCAGCTGGTCCATCACGGCGATTGGACGAGCACCCATGGTGAGGATGTCGCGAACGATTCCACCAACACCGGTAGCAGCACCCTGGAAAGGCTCAATGTAGGACGGGTGGTTGTGGCTCTCCACCTTGAAAGTGACGGCCCAGCCCTCACCAATGTCAACCACACCAGCGTTCTCGCCCATGCCCACCATCAGGTGCTTCTTCATCTCATCGGTGACCTTCTCACCAAACTGACGAAGGTAAATCTTGGAGCTCTTGTAGGAGCAGTGCTCGCTCCACATGACCGAGTACATTGCCAGCTCGCTGCTGGTTGGACGGCGGCCCAGGATCTCGCGAATGCTCTGGTACTCGTCCTCCTTGAGGCCGAGCTCCTTCCAAGGCTGGTGCTTCTCAGGAGTGGTGGCGGCAAGAGCCACGGTGTCCAGGTTGGAAACTGGATTAACTGCTACATCGCTCATGCGTTTACTACCTGCTTCAGTACAGACTCAAAGAACTTCAAACCATCGATGCCGGAACGCATGGTTCCAGCCTTGTCAGGACCGAAACCGGCCTCGACTGCGTGCTCAGGGTGCGGCATCAGACCAACCACGTTGCCGCGCTCGTTGCGCAGACCGGCAATGTCGTTCATCGAGCCGTTAGGGTTCACGTCAACGTAGCGGAATGCCACCAGACCCTCGCCCTCGAGGCGCTTCAGGGTCTCGGCATCGGCGATGTAACCACCCTCACCGTTCTTCAACGGGATGATGATTTCCTGGTTCAGCTCAAACTGGTTGGTCCAGGCGGTGTCAACGTTTTCAACGCGCAGCTTCTGGTCGCGGCAGATGAAGTGCTGGTTCTCGTTGCGGATCAGACCGCCAGGAAGCAGGTGGCTCTCCACCAGAACCTGGAAACCGTTGCAAATACCCAGCACTGGAAGGCCGCCTTCGGCTGCCTTCACGATTGCCTGGGTTACCGGAGCCTGGGCTGCAATTGCGCCACAGCGCAGGTAGTCGCCGTAGCTGAAACCACCTGGAAGAACAACCGCGTCAACCTTGTGCAGGTTGGCGTCTGCGTGCCACAGTGGCACAACCTCGGCACCAGCGATGCGAACCGCACGTGCGGCGTCGCGGTCGTCTAGGGTGCCCGGGAAAGTAACTACACCAATCTTCATGAGAGGGTTCCTCGCGCTCTGATTAGTCTTCGACGTGGATGTTGACCACGTCTTCGATTACGCCGTTCGACAGGAAGCTGTCGGCAATCTCGCGGGCGCCTTCCAGGTCCTCGGCCGAAGGTGCATCGTTGAGGTGAATCTCAATACGCTTACCGATGCGAACGTTCTGAATCTTGCCGTAACCCTGGCGGTGCAGAGCGTTTAGAACCGCCTTGCCCTGTGGGTCTAGCAGGTCAGCCTTTGGCATGATCTCGACGATGATTTTTGGCACGGTTTGCTCCTGGAGTTTCGGCCTGATTTGGCGATGATGAGCGCCCTAGCAACGTTGGCGGACTACATCAAGTTTATCGTGAAGGAGCGGGTTTGCTCAGCGTGAGCGCAGCTCCACATTGGGTAGTTCCGGAGCGGGAATCCAGCCGCCAACCTGGTCTGGGAACACGGCGCCAAAACGCTCGTGACTGGCCTCAACTTCGGCCGGCACCTCGGAGCCTCGCGCATTCCAGAGTTGGCGCATCTCCACCACCTCGCGGTGAGTGCGGCCAATGAAGTTCCACCACATGACCAGCTGCTCGCCAAAGGGCGCGCCACCAATCATCAGGGCCTCGGTGTGCTGGCGGTGTGCCTTCACGGTCACTCCAACATCGCCGGCAGGAATGAAGATCAGCTGACCCGCCTCAACGTGACGGCCATCCACTTCTAGGCTGCCGTTCAGCGGAATGATTCCGTGTTCAAAGTCCTTGCGCAGCGGCAGCAGCGCTCCTTCAATTCCATCGATGCCAAACTGCGCACCAACCAGCGGCCAATACATGGTGGCCGGGCTGGTTACCCCGTGAAATTCGCCCGCAAAGACTCGGGCGTGGAAGCCGCGGCCAACCACCCGCGGCAGGTTGGCGTGGTGCTCAAAGCTGGGTTCGATGTGGCGGTGGGAGTCGGGTAGGGCAATCCAGAGTTGGACCGCGTGCATGGTGCGTGGGTCGCCTCCAGTTGCATCGGTGCGCGCAGTTGCATCCGGGCGAATGCCGAGTTCAGAGTGGGCAATGCCCCGGCCGGCGGTCATGAGGTTGAACTCACCGGGAACCAGGGTCTGAACGCTGCCGATTGAGTCGCGGTGTTCAACTGCCCCTTCCAGTAGCCAGGTGGCGGTCTGCAGTCCGGTGTGGGGGTGGGCGGCAACCACCATGGCATCGTCGGCGATGGTTGGACCAAAGTGGTCGAGGAAGCACCAGGCGCTGATCTTTCGGAAGCCGGCCTGCGGGAACAGGCGCTGCACCTCTACTCCGGTTCGAGTGGTCAGTTTGACTGCTCGAGGGGAGATGATTTGCGCCTGCGGGTGGTCCATGCCTCTAGTTAACCCCTGCGGTCGGGGTGAAGATTCCATTCGCGGTAGGTGAGCCACAAAATAAACACGTCAAAGGCCGTCAGAAGCGCAATTCCCCAGGTGAATCCAGTGACCAATTGCCAGGTCTGGGTGGCAATAAACGCGATGAGCGCCACCAGCATCCAGGGGTAGGCCCAGCGCTTATCGCGCAGCAGTGCCCAAACCAGCAGCACCTTCACCAGGCCGTGAATGGCGAGGTAAATGGCAACGTAGTGGGTCTGCGAAAGGTTCACCGATGTGCCCAAGTGCAGGATGAACTGCGCGATTACCGCGTTGGGGTCTTCCTGAATTTCTTTGGCGGTCAGCCAGGTTGCGAAGGCGTGAATCTGCATCGGTGAAATGACAAAAGACAACACTGCGCCAATGAGTTCAATAGCGCCAAAGAGGCCTTTGGCACCGATGCCAAGCATGAAGGTGCGGTGAAGGAGTTGAGTCTCTCCACGCACCTTTTTCACGGTTACGCTACTTCGCTGGTGAGGCGCTCAACGAGTTCGCCGTAGATGGCTGCGGTCTGGTTAACCACTGCGTCTGGCAGGCGCGGAGGGGTTCCGGTCTGGTCCCAGTTCTCGGCCAGCCAGTTGCGAACCTGCTGCTTGTCGAACGAATCCTTGCGCTCGCCGCGATCCCAGGCTGCCTTGCTCCAGTAGCGGCTGCTGTCCGGGGTAAGCACTTCGTCGCCGAGGGTGATCTGACCGGTTGCAGGGTCAACGCCAAACTCAAACTTGGTGTCGGCAAGAATCAGGCCGGCGTGCTCCGC
>JAGWUG010000070.1 GCA_028868555.1 Actinomycetales bacterium
CTGCTGGAACAGCAGCGAAGACTCAATGGGGTGAGCGACACCCTCGCCCTAGACCTAACCCACGAACACGTTGCCTCACCCACGAGAGACGCTAGGCAGTTGACAGCCTTTGCAGGTGAAGACCTAATGGCCATCTATCCGGAACGCAGCGTGCAGATCGGTCAGATACGCGTGGTGAGTGCCACATCGGTGGCGGTGGCGCTGTGTGAAGAAGCTAAGCCCACCCTGGCATCGGTGTTGGGGATGGCGGCTAGACAGGTTTGTGCCCAGAGCAGAGCAGAGCTGAGCAGAGCAGAGAGCCGATAAGTATGGCCCGGTAGGCGCTTAGCGAATGCCAAACCTAGGTATGTAGCGCCAACCCAGCCAGGCGCCAACCAGGCTCACTCCTGAGAAAGCAACAATGGCACCGGGAAGAGTAATGGCCACGGTGAGGGCGCTGAGAAGCGCAGGTGTGACGGCAACACCGGTGTCTACCTGCAGGCGATAGGCGGCCAAGAACTCATTGCGAGCGTCTGGCGGCGCTAGATCGGCTCCCAGGGTGAGCACAATGCCGGAGCCGAGAGCATTAGCGAGGCTCATGATCAAGCAGACCACGAGGAACCAGAAGTCAGTGTGGGCAAAGATCAGCAGGAAGTGCGAAGCTCCCATACCAACCAGGGTGGGCATGATTGCCCAGCGGCGACCCCACTTGTCCATGATCTGGCCACTGGCGTAGAAGAGAACAAAGTCGAGCAGGCCCGCGATGCCGATGAAGAGCGAGACAGTTCCCGGATGCATGCCGATAAAGATTCCCCATAGCGGAAGGCCCACCTGCCGAACGGTGCGCATGGAACCCAAGATGGTGGACGACGTGCCCACGGTGGCCAGCTTGCGCCACTCGCGACGTGCAACCGCCAGTGCGCTGCCGTGGTGGCCACCGCTGCCATCAGGGACGGAATCCTTAGGGGCTGCGAGTAGAACTGCGCCGGATGCGAGGCACAACACGGCGCCTGCCAGGTAAACCCAGTGCAAGCCAAAGGCATAGACCACGGCAGCCGCAATGACTGGGCCAATAAATCCGCCAGCTCGGAACATGCCGCCGAGAAGAGACAACGCTCGGGCTCGGTGGCTCAGCGGCACCTGCTCGGCCATAAAGGCGTGTCGGGCAAGCGCGAACACTGAGATCATGGCACCCGCAATGAGAATCCAAATGCCCAATAGCCAGAGCGTGTTTGCCATGAGTGCACCGATGAGGGCAGCTGCGGCAACGACAGAGGAGAGCAACATGGAACGGCGCTCGCCGAAGCGGTGAACTAGTTTTGCAGCCGGGACATCAAACAGGACGGTGCCAACCATGGTGAGGCCGGCGATGAAGCCCGCAACTGGAAGCGATGCACCTAGGTGCTGGGCTGCGCTCGGGAGGATTGGCACAATGGCGCCCTCGCCGGCGGAGAAGAGCATCGAAGGCACAAAAACCGGGAAGATTAGCTCACGTTTTCTGAATGCTGGATTGCTCACTAACCCAGCCTAAGCCATGCGAAAATCCCACCAATTCGGTGGGTTTAAACTAGAACAAATGGCTGACCTCGATATCTCCGCAGAAATCCGCGCGCTTCGCAACACCATGGAGAGCGTGAGTGCGGTGGTAAACCTCCCTCGCCTTCGTGAAGAAATCGCCGCGCTCGAGCAGCAGGCCAGTGCCAACGACCTCTGGGACAATCCGGAGAACGCCCAAAAGATCACCAGCGCACTGAGCCACAAGCAGGCTCAGCTGAAACGCGTCACCGATGCCGTCAACCGCATCGACGACCTCGAGGTGCTGGTAGAGATGGCAAACGCCGAGCAGGATTCCGCCACCCAGGCTGAGGCCAAGCGTGAGCTCGCAAACCTTGATTCGGTGGTTGGTGCCTTAGAGGTGCAGACCCTATTGAACGGCGAGTACGACGAGCGCAGCGCCGTTGTGACCATTCGCGCGGGTGCCGGTGGCGACGATGCAACCGACTTTGCGGAGATGCTGATGCGCATGTACCTGCGCTACGCCGAGAAGCACGGCTACAAGACCAGCGTGCTCGACATCTCCTACGCCGAAGGAGCGGGCATCAAGAGCTCCACCTTCGAGATTGATGCTGCTTTCGCCTACGGCAATCTTTCGGTTGAGGCAGGCACTCACCGCCTCGTACGCATGAGTCCATTTAATTCCGCTGGTAAGCGCCAGACCTCCTTTGCCGCGGTAGAAGTTGTGCCGCTTATCGAACAGACCGATGCCATCGACATTCCGGATAACGATATTCGCGTGGATGTCTTCCGCTCTTCTGGCCCCGGTGGCCAGTCGGTGAACACCACCGACTCCGCGGTTCGCATCACCCACTTGCCATCGGGCATCGTAGTTTCCTGTCAGAACGAGAAGAGTCAGCCGCAGAACAAGGCCTCGGCCCTGCGAGTGCTGCAGTCGCGCCTGCTGGAGATTCGCCGCCGCGAAGAAGAGGCTCAGAAGAAGCAGCTGGCCGGCGACGCAACCGCAAGCTGGGGCGATCAGATGCGCTCATACGTGCTGGCTCCTTACCAAATGGTGAAAGACCTTCGCACTGAGTTTGAGGTCAACAACCCCGATGCCGTTTTTGACGGCGACTTGGATGGTTTCATCACCGCGGGTATCCGCTGGCGCAAGGCCGTCGCTTAGTCGATTGCATGGGCGCCGAGTGCGCCGCATCGGTGTGCCAACAGGGTTTTGGCAGACTGCAAAGTTAGGCTAAACGCAGCATGATTCGCATCGACAACGTGACCAAACACTACCGTGGCGCCAACCGCCCGGCTCTCAACGGTGTCTCCCTCGAAATTGAGAAGGGCGACTTCGTTTTCTTGGTTGGAGCATCCGGTTCTGGTAAGTCGTCTCTGATGCGCCTAATCCTGCGCGAAGACATCCCAAACTCCGGCTCGGTGTTTGTGCTCGGCGAGAACCTGCGCCGCATTCCGGGTCGCCGTGTGCCTTATTTCCGCCGCAAGATGGGAATGGTTTTCCAGGACTTCCGCCTTCTGCCAAGCAAGACCGTGGCTCAGAACGTGGCCTTCAGCCTCGAGGTAATCGGTAAGAGCCGTGCCTTCATTCAGACCGCTGTTCCAGACGTGCTGGAGATGGTGGGTCTTGGACACAAGGCCAATAACCTCCCGAGTGAACTCTCAGGTGGTGAGCAGCAGCGCGTTGCGCTTGCCCGTGCCATCGTGAATAAGCCGGCCATTCTGCTAGCCGATGAGCCAACCGGAAACCTTGACCCAGCCACCAGCGAAGAGATCATGCGCCTGATTGAGCGCATCAATGCCGCCGGAACAACTGTTGTCATGGCAACCCACGACCGCGGCATCGTTGACCGACTGCAGAAGCGCGTTGTTGTGCTGAGCGAGGGCAACATCATCTCCGACATTCGTGACTCCGGTTACGTTTCGGTGGACAAGCCAACTCCGGGATTCGCAGCACCTGAAACTGTTGCTGAGCCTGCGGTGGCAGAAGCACCACGCCTAACCGAGACCTTCACCGAGACCATCGTGACCAGCCGCTCCTTCTTGGACGACGTCATCTTCGAGAACGAGGACGAGAAGTAATGCGCCTCGGTTTTGTGATGAACGAGATGGCGCAGGGTCTGCGCCGCAATGTTTCGATGGTCATTTCCATCGTCCTGGTGACTCTGGTTTCGCTGACCTTCGTTGGTACCGCCCTCCTGCTGCAGTTCCAGATCACCCAGATGAAGTCCTACTGGTACGACCGCGCTCAGGTGGCAATCTATCTCTGCACCGACACCAGCCCATCCGCAGCCTGCCCCCAGGGCGAGGCCAGCGCGGATGTTAAGACATCGGTGGAGCAGCGCCTCAAGAGCCCACTGCTCAAGCCGTATATCAAGCGTTACTACTTTGAAGACCACAAGCAGGCTTACCAGACCTTCCAGGAGCAGTTCAAGGGTCAGGCCATTGCCGGTTACGTGACTCCGGACCAGCTCAACGAGACCTTCTGGGTCAAGCTCAAGGATCCAAACCAGAGTGACATCATCACCCAGAGCTTTAACGGGGTTGCCGGCGTTGAAGAGGTTCGCGACCAGCGCTCCTACCTCGACCAGATCTTCAGCATCCTGAACGCTGCCAGCCTGGCGGCAATTGGCGTTGCCGTTCTCATGCTTTTCAGCGCCAGCCTCCTGATCTCCACCACTATTCGCCTGAGTGCTCTGTCGCGTCGCCGCGAGCTGGGCATCATGCGCCTAGTGGGAGCCAGCAACTTCACCATTCAGCTGCCGTTCATTCTTGAGGGAGTTGTTGCCGCCACCATCGGAAGCGTCTTGGCTTCTGGTGCGGTCTGGGCAATCGTGCAGTTCTTCGTTCAGGGCTACCTGGCCCAGGCGCTGCCGTTCACCAGCTTTGTTGGCGTGGGCAAGGTGGCAATCATTGCACCGATGCTGATTGGCGCGGGAATCCTGCTCTCGGCCATCGCCTCCGGCGCCGCCATTCGCCGCTACCTAAAGATCTAGCGCCGAGCCAAACTCCTCTTGCGGCTGCACTGAGCCCATTTGATAAACTGACTGGCTAGCCCAAATGGGCAGCAGATTTCAGGAGTGCATCGTGCCAAGAGAACGTGGTCAGAAGGTTGTGGCCACCAATCGTAAAGCGCGCCACGACTATCACATTGAAGATGTCTATGAGGCCGGACTGGTGCTCTCGGGCACCGAGGTGAAGGCGTTGCGCGCCGGTCGCGCGTCCCTGGTGGACGGTTACGCATCGGTCGAATTTGGCGAAGCTTGGCTGGAAAACGTGCACATTCCGGAGTACTCGCAGGGCACCTGGAACAACCACCTCACTCGCCGCCGCCGCAAGCTACTGCTGAACAAGCAGGAGATTCTGAAGCTCGCGCGAGAGCTTAAGGAGAGCGGCTACACGCTGGTTCCGCTGAGCCTGTACTTCAAGGATGGCCGCGCCAAGGTTGAGATTGCGCTGGCCCGCGGTAAGAAGGAATACGACAAGCGTCAGACCCTTCGCGAGCAGCAGGACACTCGCGAGGCGGCCCGTGCCATGAGCACCAAGGGCAAAGAGTGGTAGCACTCCATGGTTGAGATCAGGCGGCTTTCGGCTGATGAACTGGAGCCACTGCTCGCTTTCATGGATGGCCCGGCTTTCAAGAGCCAGCCGCAGTGGCAGGGTTGCTATTGCCAGTTCTACCTAAATACTCCAGAACAAAACGATGACCCGGCGGCCAAGGCTGGGTTGAATCGCGAGCGCATGTGTGACCGCGTAAATGCCGGAACCATGCAGGGCTACGTTGCCAAAGAGGGCGAAGCCACGGTTGGTTGGGTGGCTGCAAATCAGGCCAACAACTTTGCGGTTCTTCCTCCCACCGATGCCTCTGTTGCGCGCATCCTCTGCTTTGTTGTCGACGAGGAATTCCAGGGCAGGGGAGTGGCAACGGCGCTCTTGAACTTCGCATTGATGGACTTGGCCGAACGCGGTTTTTCATCGGTGGAGGCGGCACCGCTTGCCAGCGGAGAGTTTGTCAGCCACGGGTATCGAGGCCCGCTGGGTATGTTCCTGAAGGCCGGTTTCGAGCAGGGGCCT
>JAGWUG010000071.1 GCA_028868555.1 Actinomycetales bacterium
CGGCGCTAAAAGCCAATGCTTTCACGGTTCTGCACTGCCCGTTTTGGCCAGTGTTTTCCACATATTTCCACCGATGTAACCACCGCGGCCGGCTAGCGGCGACACTGGTGCCATGAACCCGATGCAAATGCGAGCCCTGAGCCTGGCACTGCTGCTCTCTGTTGCGTGGGCATTCATCTTGGAACGGCCGCTGGCCAGCATTGCCGCATCGCTCACCGAACCTGCACCGAACCTACATGCGATTTCGCTACCGGTGTTGGCTCCTGCCCACCTGATGCGCGGATTCCGAGCACCGCTGACCGATTACGGCGCGGGGCATCGCGGCATAGATTTGGCCGCATCGGACGGGGCAGTTTTGTTAGCTCCGGCGTCTGGCACCGTCAGTTTCGCGCGCCAAGTGAACTACAAGCCCGATCTCACAGTGACCACAGACAGCGGTCTGAAATTCACGCTGGAACCTGCCTGCTCCGCCGTGCCTGTGGGCACCGTCGTCAGCTTGGGTGAGATTATCGGGTGGGTCTGCGCTGGTGCTTACCAACCGCACTGTTCTCCGGCGCTCTGCCTGCATTTCTCGGCGAGAAACGCTAACGGGTACCTGTCGCCACTGTATTTGCTGGGTCAGTTGGGGCCAAGCCGCTTGGTGAAGTAAGCGCGAGCCGCCTCAACCACTAGGCGCGCGGATGCGCTCCCTGATAGCCCTGACGCAGTCGCTCCACGCTCACGTGGGTGTAAATCTGCGTGGTGCCGAGGCTGGCGTGCCCAAGCAGCTCCTGCACCGCACGCAGGTCCGCTCCCCCATCCAACAGGTGAGTGGCAGCGGTGTGGCGCAGTGTGTGTGGGCCGGCCGCACCCATCGGTGTGTCTGCCAGCACCCCGGCAACAAGACCGTAAATCACACGAACATTCACTCGTTTGCCGCGGGCGGCTAGCAGCAGCGCGTCATCGCTGGTCTCGGTGATGAATGCGGGGCGACCCTGTCGAATCCAGTTTTCGAGCGCTGCAGCGGCGGGTTCTCCGTAGGGCACCATGCGCTGTTTGTTTCCCTTACCGGTGACCCTCAGTAGCCGTCTGGAGTAATCGATGTCGCCTAGGTTCAGGCCAACCAACTCACTCACGCGCATGCCAGTTGCATAGAGCAGCTCGATTACGAGCTGGTCAAAGATGCGCTCCGGGTTGCCGGTTGCGGCCCCTCGTTCAAGAGTTTCAAATACCTCGGCAAGGGTCTCGCGCGAAATCACTTTGGGCAGACTGTTTCCGGTCTTGGGCGAACGCAGGCGAAGCCCCAGGTCCGCCGGGTGCAGTTGGTTTCGTTCCAGCCAGGCTGTGAAGGCCCTGACCGCGGCGCTCTTTCTTGCCACCGATGACCGTGCGGCACCCGCCTCTGTGATGCGGTAGAGCCAGTCGCGCAGGTCGTCGAGCTCGATCTCACTGGATTCGACCCGCCCCAAGTGTTGCAGGTGGGTCACCAGTTCGGTCAGGTCACTTCGGTAGGCGCGAGAGGTGTTCTCGGAGTAGCCCTTGATGGCGGCGGTATTGCTAATGAACCTGTCGATCAGGTGAGAATCTAGCGCCGCCATGCAATCAGACTATGCGCAGAAACTCTTCGGCTGCGGCAAGCTCGGGTGCCAAGAATCGGTCAGCACCCGGCCCCATAACGCCGTGAGCGCGCAGCTTGGCGATGAACTCGCCGGTAACTGGCGCTGGCTGGAGTGGAGCGCGCATCTCGGTTGCTCGGGCAGCGGTCACCAACTCAATCGCAACGATGCGACGCAGGTTGTCTACCACCTTGCGCAGCTTGCGGCCGGCGTGCCAACCCATGGAAACGTGGTCCTCCTGCATAGCCGAAGACGGGATGCTGTCCACGCTGGCAGGATTTGCCAGGCGCTTGTTCTCGCTGACCAGACCGGCCTGGGTGTACTGAGCAATCATTAGGCCGGAGTCCACTCCGGCGTCCTCGGCCAGGAATGGGTTGAGCCCGTGGGAGCGGAACTTGTCCAGCGCACGGTCGGTGCGACGCTCGCTCATCGAGCCCACATCTGTGGCTGGGATGGCCAAGAAGTCCAGAACGTAGGCAACCGGAGCTCCGTGGAAGTTTCCGTTCGAGGTCACCTCGCCACTTTCCAGAACCACGGGGTTGTCAACGGCCGCAGCCAGCTCGCGGTCTGCCACCACCGATGCCCAACCCATGGTGTCGCGGAGGCCGCCAGTCACCTGAGGCGCGCATCGGAGTGAGTAGGCGTCCTGCACTCGGCTGTCGCCTTCGCGGTGGGAGGCAACCATCGGTGAATCCTTCAGCGCGGCCAGCATGTTGGCTGCCGAGGTAGCCTGGCCCGGGTGCGGGCGCAGATCAGCGTGCAGTTCTGGGCGGAAGACGCGGTCAGTGCCCAGCTGACTCTCCACGCTCATGGCGGCGACCAGGTCAATCTGGTCGGCAAGCTTTGTTAGGTCGGCCAGGGCAAGCACCAGCATGCCAAGCATGCCATCGGTGCCATTGATGAGGGCCAAGCCCTCCTTTTCGCGATACTCAACCGGCTTGATGCCGGCCTCGGCGAGGGCCTCGCCGCCGGAAATCAGGCGACCATCAGGCGTGAAGGCCTGACCCTCACCCATCACCACGAGTGCGCAGTGTGCCAGCGGGGCCAGGTCACCAGAGCATCCAAGGGAGCCGTACTCATGGACCAGCGGAGTGATGCCGGCGTTGAGAACTGCGGCGTAGGTCTGAGCAACCTCTGGGCGAACGCCGGTGCGAGCCGAGCAGAGAGTCTTGAGACGCAGGAACATGAGGGCGCGAACGACCTCGCGCTCGACCGCTGGACCCATTCCGGCCGCGTGCGAGCGGATCAGCGACTTCTGGAGTTGGACGCGGTCCTCGATGGCGATGTGACGGTTGGCAAGAGCACCAAAACCAGTGGAGATACCGTAAACCGGAGTGTCACCCGATGCCAGGGCCTCGATGTGCTTGCGAGTGGCGGCCATTGCCTCGAGTGCCTGAGCCGAAATCTCAACCTTGGCATCGTGTCTAGCGACTGCAACCACATCGGCTGCGGTTACTCCCGAGGTGTTAAGAACAACGGTCTGACTCATGCGAGCACTCCTGACTGGTAGGTGGATTGGATCAACTGAACACCCGGGCGGTAGGCCAGGTGAACAAAACTTGGGGCGGAAAGAACTGCAAAGTCTGCCTTGGCACCAACACCCAGGTGGCCAACATCGTTTCGACGCAGCGCCTTGGCTCCGCCCGCAGTGGCAGCCCAGAGAGCCTCTGCCGGGGTCATTCCCATGTCGCGAACCGCAACCGCAAGACAGAATGCCATCGATGTGGTGTAGCTGGAACCCGGATTGCAGTCGGTGGCTATCGCGACTGTCACCCCAGCCTCCAGAAGGCGTCGAGCGTCTGGATAAGGCGAACGGGTAGAGAACTCGGCGCCCGGTAGCAGGGTTGCCACGGTGTTTGAGTCTGCCAGCGCATCAACATCGGCATCGCTCAGGTGGGTGCAGTGATCGGCACTGGCACAGTCCAGTTCAACGGCAAGTTGAATCGCACCGATGTTGCTGAGCTGATTAGCGTGGATGCGTGGCTGGAGTCCCGCTGCCCTGCCAGCGGTCAAAATCTCGCGTGCCTGCGAAACGTCAAATGCGCCGCGGTCACAGAACACGTCAATCCACTTGGCACTAGGCGTTGCGGCAGCAAGCATTTCACCAGCCACCAGAGCCACATACTCCGATGCCCTATCGGCATACTCCGGAGCCACCACATGCGCCCCGAGGAATGTGACCTCGGAGGTATGACGGGCTGCAATCTCCAAGGACCTCGCCTCGTCAGCAACTGTGAGCCCGTATCCGGACTTGGCCTCGAAGGTCGTAACCCCCGATGCCAGCAACTCGCGCTTCAGCCTGACGAGGTTCGCCTCTAACTCGGCATCGGTGGCGGCCCTAGTGGCGGCAACGGTGGAACGTATGCCGCCGGCGGAATACGACTCCCCCGCCATTCGAGCGGCGAACTCATCGGCTCGGTCACCGGCGAAAATCGGGTGAGCGTGCGAGTCTACGAATCCGGGAATCACTGCTGCGCCACCCAGATCGGTGGCGGAGTCGGCGGCAGGGGCATCGGTGGCCGAGCCAACCCAAACCACCTTGCCGGTCTCAACTACAAACGCAGCATCCCGCAAAAGGCCAATGGCGCCGCTACTGAGAGCGACGTCATTGGTGGCCAGTTGACCAATGTTGGTGAAGAGCTGAGACTGCAAGGTTCCTCGTTTGGTGCCGGTTTTTAGGCGGTGTAGTGACCGTTGGCGTCGAGCATCGGCACGTGAACGTGCTTCTCCTTGGCAACGCTGATGGCCTCATCGTATCCTGCGTCAACGTGGCGGATAACGCCCATTCCAGGGTCGTTGGTGAGCACGCGCTGCAGCTTCTGCGCGGCCAGCTCGGTTCCGTCTGCAACCGATACCTGACCGGCGTGCATCGAGCGACCCATGCCAACTCCGCCACCGTGGTGGAGCGAGACCCAGCTTGCACCGGATGCGATGTTGACCATGGCGTTCAGCAGTGGCCAGTCGGCGATGGCATCGGAGCCGTCCTTCATGGCCTCCGACTCGCGGTAAGGCGAGGCAACCGAACCACAGTCGAGGTGGTCGCGACCGATGACGATTGGAGCGCTGACCTCACCCTTCTTGACCAGGTCGTTGAATGCGGCACCCGCCTTGTCACGCTCGCCATAACCCAACCAGCAGATGCGGGCAGGCAGGCCCTGGAACTCAACGCGCTCCTGAGCCAGCTTGATCCAGCGGCGCAGGTGCTCGTTCTCTGGGAACAGGTCGAGTACGGCCTGGTCGGTGCGCCAGATGTCCTTCTTGTCGCCGCTGAGAGCAACCCAGCGGAATGGGCCCTTACCCTCGCAGAACAGCGGACGGATGTAAGCCGGGATGAAACCTGGGAAGCGGAAGGCGTCCGAGAAGCCACCCTTGCGGGCTTCGTCGCGGATCGAGTTGCCGTAATCGAAGACCTCGGCGCCCTTGTCGATGAAGCCCACCATTGCGGCTACCTGCTTGGCCATCGAAGCCTGGGAACGCTTGGTGAACTCCTCCGGATTGCGGTTTGCGTAGTCGCGAGCATCGGCAAACTCAACGCCCTCAGGGATGTAGTACAGCGGGTCGTGAGCCGAGGTCTGGTCGGTGACGATGTCAACTGGTACGTCGCGCTTCAGCAGCTCATCGAAAACGGTGGCTGCGTTGCCGACGAGTCCAATCGAGACTGCCTTGCGGCTGTTGCGGGCGCTGACTGCGCGCTCGATTGCGTCTTCCAGGTTGTCCGCGATCTCGTCGAGGTAGCGGTCCTGGAGGCGACGACGGAGGCGGCTCTCGTCGATGTCAACGATGAGACAGGTTCCCTCGTTCATGGTCACGGCCAGTGGCTGAGCGCCACCCATGCCACCGCAACCACCGGTCAGGGTCAGGGTGCCGGCCAGGGTGCCGCCGAA
>JAGWUG010000072.1 GCA_028868555.1 Actinomycetales bacterium
CCGCGGCTGCAAGCTGATATTTGCGGTTCAGGACACCTATTCTTCGCTGGCACCTTTGGCCAACGGCAACCCAGACGTACGTTTCGTGGAGATCGACCCGTCTGCCACCGGCGGGATGATTCAGCCAACGCCAAACCAGAACCTAAACCACCTGATCTTCGACTCTCGGGTTGCCTACCTGCAGGCCGGCTATCTGGCCGCGGCCAAATCCGTCACCGGCAAGGTGGCCATCATCGGTGCAACCGGCAAAGCCGCCTACTGGTCTGCAATCTGGTACTTCCGTCAGGGAATTCACCAGTACAACGATGCCACCGGCAAGTTGGTTGAAATTGTGAACGCCCCGCAGGCCGAGGTGCAGAGCTGGAACCTGCTGCAGCAAAACGCATCACCGAGTGCGGTCAAGCGCGCCACTCGCCGTGCTTTGGCTGCCGGCGCAGATGTCTTCTTCCCGATGGGCGTGAACGGACTCGCGGTGGCACAGGTTGCCGCCGAGAACCGCGCTCTCGTGATTGGTTCCGAATCGGACTGGGTAAATCAGCCGCGCTATGCAACTGTGAAGTCGGCAGTTCTGGCATCGGTGACAAAGCCCTACGCCCGAGCAGTGGTTGACCAGGTCGCGCAGGGCATGGGCCTGCAGACCGCCACACCTGACCCAACCGTTAGCCGTACCGATGTCACCAACTTCATCGCCACCCTCACCGAAGAGGCCGGGGTGTCTTACAACGGAGTTGGCGACGACCTAAAGCGCCTTGGCGAGGACTATTTGGCCGGGAAACTCAACGTTGTGGAACCGCCCGCAATCTACTAAAAACCACAACGCTGCTTCGATTTGTAACGGCTAGGTTAAAAAATCATTCTGCTTATTTAGTTGTCCTCCGCTGGGAGTAGTCTGAAGCCGTCGACGCAATCCGCGTCTGGCTAAAAACAGGAGGAACTAATAGTGAGCTTCATCACTCGCAGTACCGCAACTCTTGGCGTCATTGCTGCCGCCAGCCTTGCGCTTGCAGGCTGTGCATCGGCGCCAGCTGCAACCACCGCAGCCCCAGTCAACTACAAGGCCTGTATGGTCTCCGACTCCGGTGGATTCAAGGACGCCTCGTTCAACGAGGAGGCCTACAACGGTCTACTCAACGCCCAGAAGGACCTCGGCGTTCAGGTGGGCACCGTTGAGTCGCCAAACAACGCAACCCAGACTGACTACACCTCGGGTGTTCAGAACATGGTTGACGCCAAGTGTGACCTCATCGTAAACGTGGGCTTCAACCTAGCCGTCGCCACCCGCGACTCGGCCAAGGCCAACAAGTCCATCGACTACGCGCTGATTGACTCGGCTCTGAGCAACGACGACTACTCGCCACTCAGCCTGAGCAACGTAAAGCCAATCCAGTACGACACCGCTCAGGCTGCGTTCCTGGCCGGCTACCTGGCCGCTGGCACCACCAAGACTGGCAAGGTTGCCACCTACGGTGGAATGCTGTTCCCATCCGTGACCATCTTCATGGACGGCTTCAAGCAGGGCGTTGACTACTACAACAAGGTCAAGGGCACCAAGGTTGAGGTTCTGGGCGCACAGGGCGCCGACAGCAGCAAGTGGGCTGCTACCGGTGACTTCAACGACCAGGCCAAGGGCAAGACTCTCACCGAGCAGTTCTTTGCACAGGGCGCTGACATCATCCTTCCAGTAGCCGGCCCAGTGGGCATCGGCTCCGGTCAGGCCACCCTTGACCACAAGGGCACCCTGGTTATCGGCGTTGACAGCGACTGGTACGGCATCCCAACCCACGCTGACTACAAGGCCAACATCCTCACCTCCATCGAGAAGAAGATGGCTGGCGCTGTTGAGTCGGTCATCAAGGATGGCGTTGACGGCAAGTTCATGGGTGGCGACGCCAACCAGTACGTTGGCACCCTTGCCAACGGCGGTGTGATGATTGCCCCACAGCACGATGTTGCATACCCAAGCGGTATCCAGGCTGAGCTGGACAAGCTCCAGGCTGACATCATTGCTGGCAAGGTCAAGGTCACCTCGATCTACAGCAAGTAGTCTCCGAAAAGAGGCAAACGCAGGGACGGGGGTCGCTTCGGCGGCCCCCGTTTCGCATCCCGCTTCGCACTCCATTTCTAGCCGCCGCAAGTGGCTAGACTTGCCAGCAAGGAAGCAAAAATGGCACCGGATAGGTGCAGTTTGGAACCTAAGCAATGAAGCTTGAACTAAAAGGCATCACCAAGCGCTTTGGCGCACTGGTGGCCAACGACAACGTGAACCTGGTGGTTGAACCAGGGCAGATTCACTGTCTGCTGGGCGAAAATGGCGCCGGCAAATCAACCCTCATGAATGTGCTCTACGGTCTGTACCAGGCCGACGGTGGGCAGATTCTCATCGACGACAAGCCGGTCAAGTTCTCCGGCCCTGGCGAGGCCATGGCCGCCGGCATCGGCATGGTGCACCAGCACTTCATGCTCATCCCAGTTTTCACCGTTGCCGAGAACGTGGTACTCGGGCACGAGCCAACCAAGGCGCTCGGATTCCTAGACCTAGCCGCTGCCCGCCAGAAGGTGCGCGAAATCTCCGACCGCTTCGGTTTTGACGTTGACCCGGATGCCATCGTTGGCGACCTCCCGGTAGGTGTGCAGCAACGTGTAGAGATCATCAAGGCGCTCATCAGCGACGCCCAGATTCTGGTTTTTGACGAGCCAACCGCGGTGCTGACTCCGCAGGAAACCGACGAGCTGATGGCAATCATGAAGCAGCTGCGCGACAGTGGCCGCGGCATCGTCTTCATCACCCACAAACTGCGCGAAGTGCGCGAGGCTGCCGACCACATCACCGTGATGCGCTTGGGCAAGGTGGTTGGAACCGCCAAGCCAACCGACACCGCCGAAGAGTTGGCTTCGCTCATGGTTGGCCGCGCGGTTGACCTAGATGTGAACAAGGCTGCCGCCAAGCCGGGTCCGGTTGTGCTGCAGATTAGCGACCTCTCGGTCTGGGATCACTCGGGAAACAAGGCCGTAGACAACGTATCGCTGCAGATTCACGCGGGCGAGATCCTGGTGATCGCGGGAGTTCAGGGCAACGGACAGACCGAACTCACCGAGGCAATCCTCGGAACCCAGAGCAAACTTCACGGCTCCATTCGCCTTGCTGGCGAAGAACTGGTGGGCAAGAGCGTCAAGCACCGTTTCGACGCCGGCCTCGGCTTTGTTCCAGAAGACCGAACCGAAGACGGCCTAGTGGCAGACTTCACCATCTCCGAAAACCTCATGCTCAACCGCAGCGACCGCGAGCCTTTCGCCAAGCGCGGCGTGCTCCAGTTGAAGTTCCTCAAGGACTTCGCTGTGGAGAAGATCAAGCAGTTCGATGTGCGCTCACAGGGCATCGAGTCCCGAGCCGGGCAGCTCTCCGGCGGCAACCAGCAGAAGGTGGTGCTGGCTCGCGAGCTGAGCCGAAACCTATCGCTTCTTGTTGCTTCGCAGCCAACCCGAGGCCTCGACGTGGGTTCCATCGAGTTTGTCCACGAGCAGATTGTGGCCACCCGCGACTCCGGCACCCCGGTGCTCATCGTGGCAACCGAACTCGACGAGGCCACCCAGCTGGGTGACCGGATTGCCGTGATGTACCGCGGCCGAATTGTTGGCATTGTGCCGCCGGACACCGACCGCGCGGTTCTCGGAAAGATGATGGCAGGAATCAGCGCATGATCGGCAAATTCTTGAGAGGCAACCTGGCACTCAGCGTGCTCGCTGTTCTGGTTTCGTTTGTGGTCGGCGGCATCCTGATTGCCGTCTCCAACCCCGGGGTTCAGCAGGCCGGCTCCTACTTCTTCAGCCGTCCCACCGATGAACTGAACGCCATCTGGAACGCCGTCTTTGGTGCCTACGATGCGCTGTTCCGCGGCTCAATCTTCAACTACCAGGCCTCAACTCCTGCCGGCATGATCAAGCCGATTACCGAGACCCTGGCCTTCGCTACTCCTATCACCATGGCGGGACTGGGCATGGCGGTTTCGTTCCGCAGCGGCCTGTTCAACATCGGTGGCACTGGGCAGATTGTTTTCGGTGCAATGTTCGCGGGCTGGGTTGGAATCAACGTTGACCTGCCTTGGGCCTTGCATTTCCCACTGGCTGTGCTGGCTGGAGTTCTCGGCGGCGCGTTCTTCGGAGCAATCGTCGGTGTGCTCAAGGCAACCACCGGAGCCAATGAGGTCATCGTGACCATCATGTTCAACTACATCGCCAGCCTGTTGCTGCAGTACCTGCTCAAGACGCCAATCCTGCAGGCGCCACACAACATCAACCCAATCTCCAAGCCCATCCTGGACAGCGCCAAGTACCCGCCGGTATTCGGTGACCAGTTCCGTCTGCACGCCGGCATATTCGCCATGCTGCTGGCAGTCTGGTTGGTCTGGTGGCTGCTCAACCGCAGCACCCTGGGCTTCCAGTTCCGTGCGCTGGGTCACAACCCTTCGGCAGCTAAGGTGGCTGGCATCAACATCGGCCTCACCTACATTCTTGTGATGGCAGTTGCAGGTGGCCTCGCCGGTCTGGCCGGTACCTCGCAGATTCTGGGCACCGAGGGTCAGCTGACCACAGGTGTTGCGGCCAGCTTCGGTTTCGATGCCATAACTGTGGCGCTGCTTGGTCGCAACAACCCGCTCGGTGTTCTCGCGGCAGGCATTCTCTTCGGTGGACTTCGCGCCGGAGCCGGCACCATGCAGGCAAGCCAGGGCGTGCCAATCGACATCGTTCTGGTGGTTCAATCCATGATCGTTCTATTCATCGCGGCACCGCCGTTGGTGCGTTGGATATTCAGAATCCGCGCCGAGCGTAAGGAGGTGACCGCATGAAGCCGAGCCTAAAGAATGTGCGCATCCTTGGCGTGCTCAGCATCATCGGTGCCGTATTTGCCTTCTTGGCCCCCGCGGGCGTCACCGACATTCGCCTGCACGCCGAGAGTGACCTCATTGCCATTCCGGACTTCCCGGTGCAGTCCGGCATAGTCTGCTGGTCTGCGCTGGCGGTTCAGCTCGCACTTTTGGTGTTTGCCTATCTGAACTATCGCGGTCACCGCAAGGATCCGCGCTGGCTGGTTCCGGTGTTTGGCGCCGCGTTCCTGCTGAGCACGCTGGTATTCCTCTACGCGGGTAAGACTCTTACCTTCACCGCTCTACTAGCCGGTTCGCTGGCGCTGGCAGTTCCACTCATCTTCGGCAGCCTCGCCGGTGTGCTGAGTGAGCGTTCCGGTGTGGTCAATATCGCCATCGAGGGTCAGCTGCTTGCCGGCGCCTTCACCTCAGCGTTGGTGGCATCGCTCACCAACTCGGTCTGGGTTGGTCTCATCGTTGCGGCAATTGCCGGTGCCCTGGTCGCGGCGGTTCTGGCCGTGTTCGCCATCAAGTACCTGGTGGATCAAATAATCGTGGGTGTGGTTCTCAACGTGCTGGTGGTTGGTCTCACCAACTTCCT
>JAGWUG010000073.1 GCA_028868555.1 Actinomycetales bacterium
AGGAGGGCTTTGATTTCGCGTTCGGCATCGGTGAGGCTGGTGGCCGGAATGGTCTGCAGCACGAGCGAACGCTGGTAGCTGGGCAGCGATTCCAGCGGCACATCGGTGAGGCGATAGAGGTGGCCGAACTTGAGCGGGCCGAGCGACTCACGGATGCCCTGGAAGATGGCAACCTGGCCGTTGCGCTGACCAACGTAGAAGCGGGTCTGAGTGTAGGCGTAGCCGGCACCCAAGAGAATGGCACCGATGAGCACGAGCCCAGCCCAGGTGGCGGCTTGGCGGCGGCGATGCCACTTAATCTTCACGCGGGTCTGGCTGAGGATGTAGTCCAGGTACTCGTCGGACTCAGGCTTGAACTCGCTGGTCTCTTGGCTGGCGCCGAGGAGGTCGGTGAGGGCGCGAGGGTTGAACAGGCGCAGCAGCTTGGAGCCGCGACGCTCGTCGATGATGATCTCGTTTGCGGCAGAACCCACATAGGTGGCCTGCGGCACGAAGTCGGTGGCGGCGGTGCTCGGCACTACGTCAACCACAACCACGGTCACGTTGTCAGGAGCTCCGTATTCCAGAGTCTCCTGCACCAGAAGGTCGGCTGCTTCCTCGGCCGGAATTGGGCCAGAAAGGATCATGCCGATTAGGCCCTCTGGAACGTATCCGCAGAGGCCGTCGGAGCAGAGCAACCAGCGGTCGCCCGGCTGAGTCTTGAGGTGGAAGGTGTCGATGTCCGGCTCGTCCTCAACATCGCCGAGCACGCGCATGAGCACGCTGCGGCGAGGGTGAACCAGAGCCTCTTCCGGGGTGATGCGTCCGAGGTCAACCAGTCGCTGAACGAAGGTGTGGTCCTTGGTGATCTGAGTGGTGACGCCTTCGCGACAGAGGTAGACGCGGCTGTCACCGATGTGCGCGATGGTCACGTCGTCGCCGTTGACCATGATGCCGCTGAAGGTGGTACCCAGGCCGGCTAGCTCGTGGTGGCTCTTGACCGTCTGGCTCAGCGAACGGTTGGCCTCCAACAGGGCTGCCTTGATTGCGGCGGCAGCTGCATCGGGGTTTGGGAAGACTGCGTCAACCGGGGCCACCTTCTGGCTGACCATGGCGGAGGCAATGTCACCGCCGGCGTGACCACCCATGCCGTCTGCCACGAAGTGCAACTGGTAACCGGAGTAGCCGGAGTCCTGGTTGCTGTGGCGAACGCGCCCGATGTTGGACTGGGCGTGAGCGATGGTTTTGATGGTCACTGGTGTGCCTAGGCCCGCAGCTCGAAGACCGAGTTACCGATTTGCACCGGTACATTGGCCTTCACCGTCATTGGGGTGCCAACGCGCTTACCGTTGACGAAGGTGCCGTTGGTGGAGTTGAGGTCTTGAATCAACCACTCGCCGTTCATAAGAACGAGCTTGGCGTGGTGGGTGGAGGCGAACTCGTCACGGATCACTAGGTCGGCGTTGTCGGCGCGACCGATGGTTACCTCGCGGCGGTCGAGGCGGAGCTCCTGACCCTTGCGCGGACCAGCGGTGAGAACCAGCTTCGACGGAATGATCTGAAGGTCGGTGGCATCCACAACTGGGAGGGCATCGGAGGTTTCAGGCATGTTGTTGAGCGGGGCTGCCGGGATGACCGGAGCCGAAACCACAACCGGCTGGTTGGCCTCTGCAACGCGGCTAACTACCTTCTGACCAAAGAGGTCTGCGCGAATCACGCTCAGCACGCTGAAGACGAAGATCCACAGCACCACCAGGAAACCGGTGCGAACGAGAAAAAGCGCGAGGTCACTCATTAGTTACCGACTTTGCGATTACGCGGAATACGAAGTCACTGTGACCAGCCGAAATCACCGAGTCTGGCTTCATACCCGACTCCTTGATGACGCGACCGTCCAGCTTGGTGCCGTTGGTGGAGTTGAGGTCGCGGACGCCGGCGTTCTTGCCGTCCCACAGGACCTCGAAGTGATTGCGGCTCATACCTTTGTCATCCACCTGAATGTCGGCCGAGGCGTCGCGGCCAATAACTGTGCGCGCCTTGGTTAGAAGGTATCGCTGCCCTGCGACATCTATTGCTGGAGTCCACTCCACGGCAACGTTCTGAGTCTGGCTGGCAACGGCAATCTGCCCGATTGGAAGCGAGGAGTCTTCGGCCAGGGTGATGATTAGGCCGGCACCGAACTGGTACTTCTGCTTCTGGGCGTGACGGGTGGAGAGGTCAACCAGTTCATCGATGAGCGGCTGACCCAAAACCCGCATGCGAGCGAAGTCTGGGGAGGAGAGGCGAACCCGGAAGGCGTTGGGAGCGAGGATGCGTTCGCGGCTCAGAATGCTGCTGGCCGAGTCCATCTCATTCTTAATGGCTGCGGCGATTTCAACCGGCTGCAGCTCACTCTTGAAAGTCTTAGAAAAGGCTCCGGTGACAACGCGCTCCAGACCCTTCTCAAAGTTCTCTAGAAAACCCAAGACTCTCCTCGTTTCGGTATCCCTATGAGTTTATTTGGTTGCCCAGCTGCAGGGGATGGCGGTACCCCTTTATATCTGCTAATCTTCTAAAGTTGCTCTGTTTTCAGGGCATCCGCGCGAGTGGCGAAATGGCAGACGCGCTAGCTTCAGGTGCTAGTGTCCGTAAGGACGTGCGGGTTCAAGTCCCGCCTCGCGCACAAAACGAAAAGGCCCCCTTTTGGGGGTCTTTTCGTTTTTGTTGCTTGAGTGTGGATATGGTGAAGCCGCACGTAGGGGCCCACGCCGGATTCGAGCGGACCTAATTGGGGCCGCGAGTGGTGGGGAGGGGTGAAAGTCTCGCTTTTGGGGCGAACTCTACTTGAGCAGGTTCTCGCTGAGCTTTTCGAGCATCTCGCCGTCCAGACCAAACTCTGAAACTAGGCGGTTGATTGGCAGTTTGGCGTCGAGGTGCAACAGCTCCAGGCCAAGGACTGAACCATTGGAGTCGAGGTCGAGGTTTAGATCGCTCGAAAGTGCAACTGTGTTTGCCACGTCGCCCTTACTAAAGGAAACGTAGCCGGTCGAGAATTCTGGGTCCACCTCAAGGGTGATTCCACTAAACATCGTCAAACTCCATCCACGCTACTGACTTGATTATGACAGGCTCCACCAGCGGGATGCTACCCAAAATCCACACTTTCAATACGCGCCCATCAGGGAACATCGACCTCAGTTCAGTGCTGTCGTAACCCGATGTGAAACTGGTTGTGTAATTCTCTAAAACGAACTCGATGTCCGAGATTGTCACACCGCGTTCAAGCATTCGCACGAGCGGATGACCCCGGATGATTGTCTTCACAATCCGAAACTAGGGAAATGCCAATCCCCAGTGTCGGCCAGGCAGACACCTGTGAATAACTAGTCCAAATACCCCTAGTGAATGTGGTGGGTGCGCTCCAGCTTGGCGCCCTCAACATCCACGTCCGGCAGAATCTTGTCCAGCCACTTAGGAATCCACCAGGCACTCTTGCCCAGCAGGGTCATCAGTGCCGGAATCAGAATCATGCGCACGAGGAAGGCATCGGCGAGCACTCCAACCGCAAGGCCCAGACCGATTGGTCGAACCTGAGTCAGGTGGCTGAACGCGAAGCCTCCGAAGACGAACACCATGATGGAGGCCGCAGCCACGACCACTGTGCTTCCGGAGCGGGCACCGGCAATCACGGCATCACGGGCGTTGAGTCCGTGGATGTAAGCCTCGCGCATTCCCGAAACCAGGAAGAGCTGGTAGTCCATTGCAAGGCCGAAGAGAATTCCGATCAGCATGGTTGGCAGGAACGAGAGCACCGGAGCCGGGTCGTGTACATCGAAGATGTTGCCCAGGAATCCAAACTGGTACACCGCCACAACCACACCCATGGTGGCGGCCACCGAGAGCAGGAAGCCCACCGATGCAATCAGCGGCACCAAAATTGAGCGGAACACCAGGATCAGCACGATGAGCGAGAGCACCAGCACGGTTCCCATGTAGAGCGGCAGCGCCGACGAAAGCTTGGCGCTCACGTCAATGTTGCTGGCCACCAGACCGGTGATTCCCAAGCCCTTCTCGCCAGGCAGGGTTCCGTACTTGGCCGCTAGCTTTGGCGAAAGCGCACGCAGGTCTCGGACCAGGGTCTCGGTGTGAACGTTGGCCGGGCCAGATTTTGGCAGCACGGTGAACAGAATCTTGGTCTTGTCCTTAGACACCGATGCCGGTACTACCGCCGAGACACCCTTGACCGCGGCAATCTCGGTGGCCAGGTCGGCCTCGGTCTTCAGCTGCTGGTAGCCGGTGACCGGCTTCTCCAGCGATGCCACGGCAACGATCATTCCGTTGGAGCCGGCACCGAATGCCTTGGTGGCCAGTGTGTAGGCCTTGTACTGGGTGGAATCCAAAGGCTCGGATGAACCGTCAGGCAGACCCAGACGCATCGATGCAAGCGGGATGGCCGCAATCACCAGGACAGCGGTAGCTCCCAGAATGGCCAGCCATGGACGCTTGGCAGCAAAGTAGGAAGGCTTCTTGCCGGCAACCGCATCGGTGGAAGCGGCAGGGGCATCGGTGTGGACCGAAACGGCACTGTCACCAAGCGCGGCCAGGGCCTTGCGCTCCTTGCGAGACAGCACGCGCATGCCCAGGCGGCTGATGATTGCCGGGGTGAAGGTCACAGCCATGAGCACACCGATGAAGATGCTGAGTGCGGCGAAGTCTCCCATCAGGCCGAGGAAGCCGATGCCGGTGAGGTTGAGCGCAACGAGCGCGATGATCACGGTGAGACCGGCGAAGAACACGGCGTTACCGGAGGTTCCGTTGGCCAGGGCGATCGACTCGCGCAGCTCCATGCCCGCCTTCAGCTGGCGGCGGTGACGGTTGAGGATGAACAGCGAGTAGTCAATGCCAACCGCCAGTCCAAGCATCACGCCCAGGGTTGGGGTGGTGCTGCCCATGTCAATCACCGATGCGAGTGTCATGGTTATGGTGGCACCGATGCCCACACCGAGGATTGCTGCGAGCACAGGGAGACCGGCTGCGATGAAGGTGCCGAGCATGAGGAACAGAACTACGGCGGCGACGAGCAGACCAACGATTTCTCCAACGCCGAGGATTCCCTCCATGCTCTGGGTGAGGTCCTTGGATAGTTCAACACCAACGCCGGCAGGAACGTGTGCGGTCAAGTAGGAGCCAACGGCCTTCTTGGTGGCAACGTCAACCGAGTCGGTTGGGAGCTTGAAGACCACGTTGGCCTGGGCGATGCTGTTGTCTTTGGAGACAGTGCGGAAGTTGGTGGCTGCTGCCAGGATGCGCTGGCCCTGGTAGAGCTTCTTCTCTGCGGCCGGCAGCTTGTCTGCAGCCTGGTGCAACGCCAGCTTGCCCGAGGTGAGCTGAGCCTGGTTGTCATCGATGGTCTGCTGAGCAGCCTTGAGCTGAGCGATTCCAGCGGTGGCCTGAGCGATGCCCGCCGAGGCGGCATCAACACCAGCCTGAGCCTGCGCGGC
>JAGWUG010000074.1 GCA_028868555.1 Actinomycetales bacterium
CCTCTAGTGACTCGGCTGGAAATCGGCGGCAGGGGCATCGGTGCTTTTTGGGGCAAACGGGAATAAGTAAAGCCCTGCTTGACTTAGGCTAATTGATTACTAATTGTGAGCATTTCTTCCCCGTGTTCACGCGGTTAAGAGTTGTAAACTTGAAGGGTGTGAACTGTGCCTTGCGCGCATCATGCTAGGCGACGGCGCCTAAAAAATGGACATCCGCAAACCCGTTCATTTCGTCTATAGAAGATAAAGGAGCTGTCTTGTCAGCATTCCAATGGTCCGAGCTTGATTCCAAGGCGGTAGACACCGCGCGCGTTCTTGCGGCAGATGCCGTTGAAAAGGTGGGTAACGGACACCCAGGAACCGCAATCAGCCTGGCCCCAGTCGCCTACCTGCTGTTCAACAAGGTCATGCGCCACGACCCACGCGAAGACCGCTGGCTCGGACGCGACCGCTTCATTCTTTCGGTCGGCCACTCGTCGCTAACCATCTACAACCAGCTCTTCCTGCACGGCTACGGCCTGGAGCTAGACGACCTCAAGGCGCTTCGCACCTGGGGTTCGGCAACTCCTGGACACCCTGAGTACGGCCACACCAAGGGTGTTGAAATCACCACCGGTCCTCTGGGCCAGGGTCTGGCATCGGCCACCGGCTTTGCCTACGCCGCACGCTACGAGCGCGGTCTCTTCGACCCAACCGCTCCAGCCGGCACCAGCCCATTCGACCACCACATCTACGTAATCGCCGGCGACGGTGACATGCAGGAAGGTGTCACCAGCGAGGCCGCATCGCTCGCCGGACACCAGCAGCTGGGCAACCTGGTTGTCATCTACGACTCCAACCAGATTTCCATCGAGGACGACACCAACATCGCCTTTACCGAAGACCTCACCGCTCGCTACCAGAGCTACGGCTGGCACACTCAGGTTGTTGACTGGAAGAAGACCGGCAACTACCACGAGGACATCGAAGAGCTTTACAACGCCATTCAGGCAGCCAAGGCAGTCACCGACAAGCCTTCGCTCATCACCCTCCGCACCATCATCGGCTGGCCTTCGCCTAAGAAGCAGGGCACCGGCAAGATCCACGGTTCGGCACTCGGTGGCGAGGAGCTGGCCGGTCTGAAGACCGCTCTCGGCTTTGACCCAGAGAAGACCTTCGAGGTCTCCCCTGAGGTTCTGGCTCACACCCGCAGCACCGAGCGCTTCGACCGCGAGCGTGCTGCCTGGGAGGCTTCGTTCGATGCTTGGGCATCTGAGAACGCCGACAAGAAGCAGCTGCTGGAGCGCATTGTTTCCGGCCAGACTCCTGACGGCCTGGAGGCAGCGCTTCCAGTATTTGAAGGTGGTTCTTCGGTTTCCACTCGCGTTGCCTCGGGCAAGGTCATCAACGCCATCGCTCAGGTAATGCCAGAGCTCTGGGGTGGCTCGGCCGACCTAGCCGACTCCAACATGACGACCATCGCCGGAGCCAAGAGCTTTGTTCCTGCCAAGTGGAGCACCCACGAGTGGAGCGGTGACCAGTACGGGCGCGTGCTGCACTTTGGTATCCGCGAGCACGCCATGGGCTCCATCCTGAACGGAATCGTTCTGCACGGAAACACCCGCGCATTCGGTGGAACCTTCCTCATCTTCAGCGACTACATGCGTCCAGCCGTTCGTCTGGCAGCACTGATGGGCATCCCGTCGATCTTCGTTTGGACCCACGACTCCGTGGCTCTGGGTGAGGACGGCCCAACCCACCAGCCAATCGAGCAGATTGCAACCCTACGCGCCATTCCAAACCTGGACATGGTTCGCCCAGCAGACGGTAACGAGACCGCCTACGCCTGGAAGACCGTGCTCGAGCGTCGTCAGGGTCCAGCCGGTCTGGCACTCAGCCGCCAGAACCTACCGGTCTACACCCGCGGCGCAGCCGACGAGACCGGCGTGGTTTACGCAGGTGCCGAGAACACCTCGAAGGGCGCATACACCCTGCTCGAGGCAGCCAACGGCAAGCCTGAGGTAATCCTCATCGCCACCGGTTCCGAGGTTGAGATCGCCGTGAACGCACGTCTGCAGCTCGAGGCTGCCGGTGTTGCAACCCGCGTTGTCTCGGCTCCTTGCCTGGAGTGGTTCGACGAGCAGCCAGCTGCCTACCGTGAGTCCGTGCTCCCTGCATCGGTGAAGGCCAAGGTCTCTGTTGAGGCCGGTCTGAGCCTGGGCTGGAACAAGTACGTTGGCCCATTCGGCAAGAGCGTTTCCATTGAGCACTTTGGAGCCTCCGCCGACCCTAAGACCCTGTACCGCGAGTTTGGCATGACCGCAGAGGCCGTTGTGGCTGCTGCTCAGGCTGCCCTCGCCTAGTCCCCCGCTTACTAAGACTTACCAAGAAGGATTTTGAAATGACCACTTCCCCACTCGCCCAGCTGGCCGCCAACGGCGTCAGCATCTGGCTCGACGACCTGTCCCGCACCCGCATCCGTTCGGGCGCGCTGCGCGACATCATCACCAACCGCTCGGTTTCGGGTGTAACCACCAACCCAAGCATCTTCGCCGCCAGCATTGGCAAGGGCGAGGGCTACGGCGAGCAGGTAGCCGAGCTGGCAGCCGCCGGTGCCAACGCATCGAAGGCGATCTTTGAGATCACCACCACCGATGTGGCTGAGGCTTGCGACATCTTCGCTGGCGTCTACGCCGAGAGCAAGGGCTTTGACGGCCGCGTGAGCATTGAGGTTGAGCCAACCCTGGCCCACCAGACCGCCGAGACCGTGGCGCAGGCCAAGGAGCTCTTCGCCAAGGTCAACCGCGAGAACGTAATGATCAAGATTCCTGCCACCAAGGCCGGTCTTCCTGCAATCACCGCCGTTATCGCTGAGGGCATCAGCGTAAACGTCACCCTGATCTTCAGCCTGGAGCGCTACCACGAGGTAATCGCCGCCTACATCGCCGGTATCAATCTGGCTAAGGCTGCCGGTCACGACCTCAGCAAGATCCACTCGGTTGCCTCGTTCTTCGTATCGCGCGTTGACACCGAGATTGACAAGCGTCTGGTTGCCATCGGCACCCCTGAGGCAATCGCTCTCAAGAGCAAGGCTGCCCTGGCCAACGCTCGCCTGGCCTACCAGGTCTTCGAGCAGGACTTCGCAACCGCTGAGTGGGCCGAGCTGGCAGCAGCTGGCGCCAACAAGCAGCGTCCACTGATGGCCTCCACCGGCGTCAAGGACCCAGCCCTTTCCGACACCCTGTACGTGACCGAGCTGGTTGCTCCAGAGCTGGTAAACACCATGCCTGAGAAGACCATGGAAGCCGTCTACGACCACGGTGTAATTCCTACCAACAGCATCACCGCTCACTACGCCGATGCAACCGCCGTGCTGGCAGCCGTTGAGGCACAGGGCATCTCGGTTGCCGAGGTAACTCAGCTGCTCGAGACCGAGGGTGTTGACAAGTTCGTCGTCTCGTGGGGCGAGCTCATCGAGTCGGTAGCCGCAGCACTGGAAGCAGCCAAGTAATCATGGCCCTCAAGATTGCCGTCTCGGGTGCAGCCGCTGCTGCAGCCGCCGAGTTTGTGCCAGTTCTGGTTGCCGACAAGGTTGCCAGCCGCGTAGCTGCCAAGGACTTCACCCTCTGGGGTAAGGACGCCGAGGCCGAGTCCAGCATCCGTCTGGGCTGGGTTGGCAGCGCCTTCGACAGTGCTCAGCACGTTGACCGCATCATCGCTCTGCGCGAAGAGTTCGCCGCCAAGGGCGTCAACCGCTTCGTGCTCTGTGGAATGGGTGGCTCCTCGCTGGCGCCGGAGGTAATCACCTCCACCGCCGGTGTTGAGCTAGTTGTTCTCGACAGCACCGACCCAGACCAGATCAACGACGCCCTCTCGGGCGACCTCGCTCGCACCGCGGTTGTGGTTTCGAGCAAGTCCGGTTCCACCGTCGAGACCGACTCGCAGAAGCGCACCTTTGAGAAGGCCTTCGCCGATGCCGGTCTGCCGGTGACCGACCGCATCGTGATCGTCACCGACCCGGGTTCGCCAATGGAGGCCGCAGCCAAGGCTGACGGCTACCGCATCTTCAACGCCGACCCAACCGTTGGTGGTCGCTACAGCGCACTCACCGCATTCGGTCTGGTTCCTTCGGGTCTAGCCGGTGCCGACATCGCCGGTCTGCTGGCAGACGCCCAGGGCGTTGCCGAGCTGCTCGCCAGCGACAGCGACGACAACCCAGGTCTGATCCTGGGTGCCGCCATGGCTCGCACCATCGTGGCTAACGCCGCTGAGTGCTGCACCGATGGCTGTGTCTGCTACCGCGACAAGGTTGGAATCATTTCCGCCGGAAGCGGCATCGTTGGTTTTGGTGACTGGGCCGAACAGCTCATTGCCGAGAGCACCGGAAAGATTGGCAAGGGTGTTCTGCCGGTTGTTCTGGAGCCAAACAGCTTTGAGGTTGTAAACGGCATTGCCGACCTACTGCTGGTTCGCGTTGTGGCTGACGCCACTTCGGCAACCGGTGATGAGGTTTCGGTTTCTGGTCCACTGGGTGCCCAGTTCCTGCTCTGGGAGTACGCAACCGTAGTTGCTTCTCGCCTGCTTGAGCTCAACCCATTCGACCAGCCAGACGTAGAGAGCGCCAAGATCGCTGCTCGCGCCATGCTCAACGAGGGTGCCGCAGCTGCCGCTCCAGCGCTGTTCGTGGATGGCGGCATCGAGGTTCGCGCTCAGAGCCTAGACCTGTCCGGTGTCACCACCGTTGCAGGCGCAATCAATGCCCTGTTCGCTCAGCTTTCGGCAACCGACGGCTACGTATCGGTTCAGGCTTACCTTGACCGCACTGAGATTCCACAGGCCTACGGTCTGCGCGAGGCAGTTGCCGAGGCTACCGGTCGTCCAACCACCTTCGGGTGGGGTCCACGCTTCCTGCACTCCACCGGCCAGTACCACAAGGGTGGACCACGCCAGGGCGTATTCCTGCAGATCACCAGCAAGGGCGAGGCAGACCTGGCAGTTCCAGGCCGCGAGTTCACCTTTGGCCAGCTGATTGCCTCGCAGTCGGCCGGTGACGCCAAGGTCCTCGGTGACCTGCCACGTCCGGTTCTCATCCTTACCCTCACCGATGTAGCCACTGGCGTGGCTCACATCCAGGCCAACCTGGCCTAAGGCGTTGAACGGTCCCTCGGGGAAACCCGAGGGACTTTTCGCCCCTCAAGTTTTAGCCCCCTACTAGAAGGAGCTCAGCCCATGAGCCCAGCCAAGATTGGCCCTGGAGCAAACCCGCTTCGCGATGCCGACGACCGCCGCCTGAACCGCATTGCCGGTCCTAG
>JAGWUG010000075.1 GCA_028868555.1 Actinomycetales bacterium
ATGAACTTCCTCAGCCTGCGCACCAAGCGCGAGGGCACCCACTTCCCAAGCTTCCCGCAGCGCGAAATTGAGATGGTTGCCGAGAAGATGGAAGACTTCTGGGCCGCACTCATGCCTGGCACCTACGAGGCGTTCAACAAGAACGGCCGCGTCGCGCCATAGCCGGCACTCACATTTCTTACAGAAACCCTCGGTTAATCGCCGAGGGTTTCTTCTTGGTCAACTGGAACCTCGGCATCGTTTAGCCGAGTGCGGCGTAGGCCAATGAACAGCACCAGCCCAACACAAACAGCTGCAGTGAGATTGGCAAAAACTGTCACCGCCAATGTGGCTAGAAGAACAATGCCATCGAGCCGGCTCTGACGAACGGTGTGCATTAGCTCCGAGGGCTTGATCATGTGACTGGCGGTAGCTATCAAAACGCCGGACAGTGCGGCAAGCGGGATTTGCTCAACGAGTGGAGCAAGAACCAACACGAAGCAAGCCAGAATTGCGGCGTGGAACGCTGCTGACCACCGGGACTGGGCGCCGGCCCTTACATTCACCGCGGTGCGCGCTAGCGCAGCGGTAGCTGGAATGCCGCCAAAGAACGGCACCGCCAGATTTGCAATCCCCTGACCAATCAATTCGCGGTTTGAGTCGTGAGGCGACACATCAGAGCGCATCCGGTCGGCAATCTTGGCGGAAAGTAAGCTCTCCAACGCGCCGAGCAACGTTACCGAAATGATGGGAAGAATCAGCACTTGCCAGTGCTCTGCAGCGCTAAGCCACGAAACGTCAACTCTGCCGAATGAGGGGAGGGCACCCACTGTGGCTAGTCTCAAGCCAGCAGCCGAGTTCAGAAAAGTAGCAAGCGCAATGGCCATCAGGCTCAACGGCAGTCGCCCCCATCGATGGCCCGCCCAAATGAGTAGCCCAGCCGTGATGGCAGTCACAAGCATCGGTGCCCAAGTTGGAGATTTGGACCAATCAACTACCGCCGTAAATGCCGCTTGTGCGATACCCTCGCCGCCAGCGGACTTTGCGCCTAGTCCCGCTGGCACTTGCTGCAGCGCGATAACCACGGCAATGCCCGCTGTGAAGCCTTCAATCAGTGCGGTGGGTAGTTTGTGGATGTGATTGCCAAGCTTTAGCAGGCCCAACGCCACGAGAAGAGCTCCGGAAATGAATCCAACCAGCAGCACCGCATGCAGTCCGTAGGCTCCGGCAAGGGGAATCAGAACCACTGTCATGGCGCCGGTGGGTCCGGAAACTTGGAAGCGACTGCCCCCGAATATTGCGGCGACGAATCCGGCCACAATGGCGGTGGCTATGCCAGCGGCGGCTCCGGCTCCCGACGCCACTCCAAACCCGATAGCTAGCGGTAGTGCAACTAGGGCCACCGTGAGACCAGCCAGGAGATCCCGATTTAGTGACCGCACTGAACTTCTTTCGCTACCGAATAAAACGCTGTCTGCTCTGATTCTAGAAGCCTTCCACGCGGCAACAGGCGCCAAACGGATAGTCTTAAGCCATGTCTCTAAAGGGTAAAGATATCTTCGGCCAGGTGCTGGTTGCACTCGTCACGCCTATGAACACCGATGGTGAGGTCGACTGGGCCTCCACCGAGCGTCTGATCGACAACGTGGTTTCCAACGGCGCCGACGGCATCGTGGTTACCGGTACCACCGGTGAAACCTCCACCCTCACCGATGCCGAGAAGCTGAAGCTGGTTGAGGTGGCCAAGTCGGTTGCCGGCGGCCGCGCCAAGGTAATCACCGGCGGTGGCTCCAACGAAACCGCTCACGCCATGCAGCTCTACAAGGAGAGCGCAAAGCGCGGCGCAGACGGCGTCATGATCGTGACCCCTTACTACAACAAGCCTTCCCAGGCCGGTGTGCTAACCCACTTCCGCCTGATCGCCGATGCCACCGACCTCCCAGTCATCCTTTATGACATCCCTGGTCGCGCCGGCATTCCTATTGCCTACGACACCTTCCACCGCGCCGCGAAGCACCCAAACATCGTTGCCGTCAAGGATGCCAAGGGTGACCTAGCACAGGCCTCGCGCATCATGAACGAGACCGACCTCATCTACTTCTCGGGCGATGACAGCAATGTTCTGCCGCACCTGAGCATCGGTGCCACCGGCCTGATTGGCGTTACCGCCAACGTGGCAGCTGCCGCCTACCGCGAGATGGTGGACGCCACCAACCGCAACGACTTCAATCACGCCCTGAGCGTGCACAACTCGCTCGAGCCGCTGCAGCGCGCCTTGATGACCCACGTGCCTGGCACCGTGGCCACCAAGTACACCCTGCACGGACTTGGCGTAATCGATAGCCCACGCGTCCGCCTGCCACTGGTTGGTCCGGAAGACGCCGAGGCCGCCCGTATCGAGAACGACATCGACAAGGTCAAGCAGATCGCTGGCATTTCGTTCGACAACTTCCGTCCAGACCGCAATGCAGCCGCCGGTGGCGCGCTGCCTAAGGTGGCTGGCACCACTCGCTAAAAACTGGGGGAGTGCGCTCGGCCTAGGTCGCATCCACTCCACCCGAAAGGAACCATCTTGGTTCAGACCCTTCCCGCTCCGGCCAAACTAAAGCCGGGCGTACTTCGCATTATTCCGCTCGGCGGCATCGGTGAAATTGGCCGAAACATGACCGTCTTTGAAGTGGACGGCAAGATTCTGGTGGTTGACTGCGGCGTGCTGTTCCCTGAGGAACACCACCCTGGCGTTGACGTCATCCTTCCCGACTTCGGCTACCTGCGCGACCGCCTCGACGACATCGTCGGCATCGTGCTCACCCACGGCCACGAGGACCACATCGGTGGCGTTCCGTACCTGCTGCGCCTCAAAGCTGACATCCCGCTGATTGGTAGCTCTCTCACGCTTGCCTTCGTTGAGGCGAAGCTCAAGGAACACAAGATTTCGCCCTACACCCTCAACGTTCGCGAGGGTGACCGGGAGCAGCTGGCCGGCTTCAACCTGGAGTTTGTTGCGGTAAACCACTCCATCCCCGATGCCCTTGCAGTTGTGATCCGCACCGTGGCCGGTTCGGTTCTGCACACCGGTGACTTCAAGATGGACCAGATTCCACTCGATGGCCGTATCACCGACCTGCGCGCGTTTGCCCGCATCGGTGAAGAGGGTCTTGACCTGTTCCTGTGCGACAGCACCAACGCCGATGTTCCGGGCTTCACCCCGCTGGAGAAGGACATTGGTCCGGTTCTGGAGAACGTGATTGGTCGCACCCGCGGCAAGGTTGTTGTTGCCAGCTTCTCCAGCCACGTGCACCGCGTTCAGCAGGTCATCGATGCCGCTCACGCGCACGGTCGCAAGGTCTGCCTTATTGGCCGCAGCATGGTTCGCAACATGCAGATTGCCGACGACCTGGGGCACCTCGAACTGCCGGATGACAACATGATCGTTGACGCCAAGAAGGCCGCGCAGCTGCCGCCGAACGAGATCGTCTACATGTGCACCGGAAGCCAGGGCGAGCCTATGGCAGTGCTGGCGCGCATCGCCAACATCGACCACGACATTCAGGTTGGCGAGGAAGACACCATCATCCTGGCTTCGTCGCTCATCCCGGGCAACGAGAACTCGGTCTACCGCGTGATTGACAAGCTCTCCAAGCTAGGCGCAAACGTGGTACACAAGGGCAACGCCAAGGTGCACGTTTCGGGTCACGCCGCCGCAGGCGAGCTGCTCTACTGCTACAACATCCTGAAGCCACGCAACGTCATGCCGGTGCACGGTGAATACCGCCACCTCATTGCCAACGGAAACCTGGCCAAGGCCACCGGCGTTCCAGAGGAAAACGTTCTCATCACCGAAGACGGCTGGGTTGTAGACCTGGTTGCCGGCAAGGCCGAGATCGTTGGCGCAGTTGAGTGCGGAATGCTCTACGTTGACGGCAAGAACGTTGGCGTCATCACCGAGGAAGACCTGCAGGACCGCCGAGTGCTGTCCGAAGAGGGCTTCATCAGCATCTTCTGCGTGATTGATGCCGAGTCCGGCAATCTGCTGGTTGGCCCGGAGATTCGTGCCCGCGCCTTCGCCGAGGAAGACCACGTCTTTGACAACGTCAAGCCGGCAATCGAGCGAGCCATGCTCGAGGCCGCCCGCGAGGGAGTGCGCGACACCTACGCCATGCAGCAGGTCATTCGCCGCACCATCGGAACCTGGGTTGCCAAGGCTCACCGCCGTCGTCCGATGATCATTCCGGTGGTAGTCACCAACTAGGTTTAGGGGCCTGCCGACTGGCTGAGATAGCCGTGTCAAGGGGGCTCACTGTCCTTGCCTCCTGTTACTTTTGAGGCATGGCTACACGCAAATCCACTCCAGCACGCCGTCCGGCGGCAAGGCCGGCAGCTAAGGCACGACCCGCTGCCCGTCAGCCTCGGTCGGCACAGTCGGCTCCCGGCACAGTTTCTGGTGGACTAGCCAAGGTCTGGTTGGCGCTTGCACACGTTTTCGGTGGCGCTGCCCGCGCCCTCAGCCAAGAGAAGATCGCCAAGGAAGACCGCCGCGATGGAGTGCCTTTCGCTCTCTTCCTGATGGGCATCGCCGGCGCAGTAATCATGTGGTTCTTCAAAGCCGATTCCTGGCCGCAGCAGTTCCTCAACACCTACACGGTCGGCCTGTTGTTTGGTCAGTTCTCCAAGGTTCTGCCGGTGGTTTTGGTGGCGTTCGCCGTGTTCCTGGCCCGTCACCCTTCATCGGTGCGTGACAACACCCGCGTTGGCTCCGGCCTTTTCCTTCTGGTGGTTGCCGCCGCAGCCTTGCTGCACATTTTCACTGGCACCACTGACTTCAAGACCTGGGTTAACCCCTCCGATGCCAATGGCCCAGCCCTGCTTGCCAACGCCGGCGGCGTGTTCGGTTGGCTGCTTGCCACTCCGCTGCTGGTGCTCACCATCTGGGCGGCCATCCCGCTGGTAGTCCTGGTACTAGCTGGCTCGCTCCTCATCATGACCAAGACCCCGCCAAGCCGCGTCATCGAGCGCCTCGGCCAGGCCTGGGTACGCCTCTTTGGTGAGGGCAAGAGTCGCGTGGTTGAACCAGAAGAAGAGCTGGTCACCGATGAAATCCACGATGCCTTCGACGGCACCCGAGTTCCGTGGTGGCGCAAGGACAAGGGCACCGATGCCCCGTTCGACACCGCCCTGCACTCCGAGAACAACGCCGAGCCAGAGCCGAGCTTTGACGGCGAAGGCAACGAGTTCGACGAGCTATTTGGCGAGACCACGCCAGCCGAGCCGGCGGCTGCTC
>JAGWUG010000076.1 GCA_028868555.1 Actinomycetales bacterium
CCGCGGGTCGCAGGTGTCAGTGGTGGCAGACGGGGAGCGTCTACGCCAGTACCTCTGTTCCACCATCTCGGCCAACCCCCAGGTGTGGATTGAATCCGCCGCTGTTGGCATAGCCCTCTCAGACTTACCCTTTGTAGCCGAAGGCGCATCGGTGGAAGAAGCCCTGGCCGACCTGGTGTTGCAGCTGCGCGAGTACGCGGAGGACTGGGAGGCCCGGCTTCTGCATGCGCCTAACCACGCCAACAACTGGGGTCTGGTGCAGCTGGTCAAGCTCTCCACCGATGCCCAACTGCTCACCTGGCTGGAGGCTTAGTGAGCGAGAAGTACCCACCGGGAACCCGCAAAGACCACCGACGATTTTGCGACGTTGAGCAGTGGACTCTGGTGCGCGGGGCCACCGGCAAGGCGGTGAGACACCATCTGACTTATGAGCTGAACCTCTGGGATGGCCGCATCTTGCGGACCAGAATCTCACATCCGGTAAACCAAGACTCGTATCTGAAGAACGTCTGGGGCCACATCCTCAAGACTCAGCTCCAGGTGACCGAACCTGTGTTTTGGGAATGTGTGATGGGTGGCATCTTGCCCGACCGCGGACAACCCGCACCCGTGGTTAGCCGAAAAACCCTGCCGCTTTATCTGGTGCGCGAACTCGTCAAACTGGGGGTCACGCAAGCGGAACTCGCCAATTTGTCCACCGATGCCGCCGCATCGTTACTAGGTGAGTTGCTGGCGGCCGAGGCCGAGCCGAGCTAAAAGTAAAAACCCCCGGCTGATAAGACTCGGAGGTTTTCGTGCGCCCCCCGGGACTTGAACCCGGAACCCACTGATTAAGAGTCAGTTGCTCTGCCGATTGAGCTAGAGGCGCGTGCTGCGTTCAACACGCAACGAGAAATAATCTTAGCGGAAAAATGGGGCACTAAACAAGGTGCGGTCTTAGTTAGCCTGGCAGCCCTAGACTGAGCGCGTGACCCAAGCAAATCAGCTCAACACTTTTCTGTGGTTCAAAGCCGGGCAACTCGACGAAGCAATCCCGTTCTACCAGGCAATCTTCAGCGATTTTAAGGTGAACCACCTAAACCCGATGGGCCCTAATGGGCCACTCTTCACCGCAGGTTTCTCGATCCACGGCCACCAGCTAATCGGCATGGCAGTTGAGGGCGGGCCCGATTTCAACGACAGCATCTCGCTCAGCCTCAGCGTTGACGGGCAGGATGAAGTTGATCGCCTCTGGGATGCCCTGACCGCCGATGGTGGCGAACCCGGCCGCTGTGGCTGGCTCAAAGATCGCTTTGGCGTGAGCTGGCAGGTGACCCCATTCCAGATGGGCGCATACTTGGGTAACCCGGATTCCGCCATCAGAGAATACGCACAGCAAGCAATGATGAAGATGACCAAAATTGTCATCAAAGACTTTGAGAAATAGGGGCATCAATGACTGAGCTACAGAGACTCGAAGCGGGCCAGCAGGCTCCGGATTTCACCTTGCCAGACCACGAAGGCAAGCCATTTGCGCTAAGCAGCCTTGCGGGCAAGAAAGTGATTGTGTACTTCTACCCTGCCGCCAACACTCCGGCCTGCAGCAAAGAAGCCAACGACTTCAACGAAGAACTCAAGACCCTCAAGGCAGCCGGCTATGAGGTAGTTGGCATCAGCCCAGATGCGCCAAAGAAGTTGACCAAGTTCAAGGAAAACCAGGGGCTAAAGTTCCCGCTGCTCTCCGACGAAGATCTGGCTGCGCACAAGTTATACGGTGCCTACGGTGAGAAGAGTCTCTACGGCCGCCTCTACACCGGAGTGCTACGCAGCACCTTTGTGGTTGGCGAAGACGGCAAGCTAATTGAGGCACTTTACAACGTGAAGGCCACCGGACACGTGGCCATGATTCTCAAGCGCCTAGGCTTGGCTTCTTAGTTTCCTGACTCGATCTCGCCGCGTGAAGACTGAATCACTCGGCGTGAGAACACGTGCGCCAGCACAAAGACAGAACTGGCAATCAACAGCACACCGATGACATTGTTGGCGCCCCTGCCCGAAAAACTCTGGCTGGCGATGAACAGCTGACAGGTCTGCCAAAACACTGCCGCGGACCGGGCCCAGCGCTTGCCGTGACGCAATGCCACTCCAATGTAAGCAACCCAGACTGCGGCCGCCGCGTAGAGCGCCACGAGGGTTGCCTCGGCCGCAATCGACTTGGATTGACCGCTGACCAGACCCCAAAGCAGAAACACTCCGAAGGCTCCTACTGCTGCAGCTTCCAGCCAAACCACAATGGCGGTTCGAGTGAGGATTGCGGCGAGTTTGGCATCGGTGACTGGCTGTTTACTTGGTTGCTGCTGGGTCATGCGAGCCTGTCTAGAAGGTAAATAGGGTATTGCCAAATGGCTAGTGTTATGAAACCATATTCAGGTTACCGAACGCGCAATGGTGCCCAGGCAGGTAACGGTCCCTAGCACTTCCGACGCCTCAAAAGCGTCCGCTTCTCCGCACGGATTAGCGCCACACACAAAGGAATAATCTGCATGAACATGCAATGGCTGAACGAAGCTCGATGCCTCACCGAGGATCCAGAACTCTTCTTCCCAGTGGGCAACACTGGACCAGCTGTTGAGCAGATTGAGCAGGCAAAGTCCATTTGCCGCGAGTGTGGAGTAACCAGCTCTTGCCTCGAGTACGCCATCAAGGAAAACCAGGACACTGGTGTTTGGGGCGGTCTCTCCGAGGACGAGCGCAAGTCGCTCAAGCGCAAGTACGCTCGCGCTCGTCGCGCGAGCTAATTCTCGTTAGAGCGGCAGGGCTACAACTGCCCTAGTTCCGCCTTCGGAAGGCGAGAACCAGCGTATGGTTCCACGCAGCTCGCCCTCTACCAGGGTGCGCACAATCTGAGTTCCCAAGCCGTTTCCAACGCCGCCGTCCTTTAGACCGCGCCCGTTATCTGCAACCGTAATCTCCAGCTTCTTGGCGTTTCGCTCCACATGCACCGCAACCAGTCCGCTGCGCTCGGCCAGACCGTGCTCCACGGCGTTGGTCACCAGCTCGGTCAGCACCACGGCAAGGGTGGTGGCAATCTCACTTCGCAGCGGACCAAACTTGCCGTCCTTCTGAGTCTTCACGGTGGTTCCGTGGCTGGCTGCCAGCTCGGACGCCAGCATCAGCACCCGCTCAAACACTTCGTCAAAGTTCACATCCTGGCTCAAGCCTGAAGCCAGGGTGTCGTGCACCACTGCAATCGCGGCCACGCGGCGCATCGCCTGTTCCAGCGACTCCTTGGCCTCTTCGGTCTTAGAGCGACGGGCCTGCATGCGAAGTAGCGCCGCCACGGTCTGCAGGTTGTTCTTCACGCGGTGGTGAATCTCGCGGATGGTGGCATCCTTGGTAATCAACTCGCGCTCTTGACTGCGCAGCTCAGTCACGTCGCGGCAAAGCAAGAGGGCACCGATGCGCTCTCCACGCGCCTTTAGCGGGATAGAACGCAAGGTGATGGTTGCCGACTTGGAGTCGAGGTCCGCACGCCAGGGAGCCTTACCCTCGAGCACCAACGGCAGGGACTCGTCCACGGTCTTGTTGGCGCCACCAAGAATCAGAGGAGTGACCATGGCCGAGAGGTGCTGCGCTTCGAGCTCCCGAGTGACACCGAATGCATTGAACACCGAGAGGCCGTTTGGGCTAGCAAAGATGACTTCGCCGTCTGCGTCCAGGCGAAGCAGACCATCGTTGGCTCGCGGGGCTCCACGCTTAGGCCCAGTTGAGTTGCCAAAGTCGGGGAAGGTGCCCTCGCCAATCATTCGCAGCAGGTCGCTGCCGGCGGTGTTGTAGTTGATCTGCACCTTGTTAGGTGTGCGGGTGTCTGCCACGTTGGTGTGCCTAGTGATAACACCGATGGGCTCGGCCTTCACCGATTCTTGATTCATGTTGTTGCGACGGCGAACCGGGAAAGCGGTGAAGCGATTTGGAATGCCATCGTAAGAACCGATGGCCAACTGGTCGATGGTCTCGCCGGTCTCGAAGGCGTCTCGCACCTGCTTGGCCCAGAGGGCACGAACCGGCTCACCCGAAATGTCGCGATAGAAGATGGTTGCAGCACCCGACGGGCGGGCGTGGGCCGCAGCCACAAACTGGCCAGGTTCTTTGCCCGGTAGCCAGAGCACCAGGTCCGAGATCAGTAGGTCGGCCACCAGCTGCCACTCATTGAGCAGCAGGTTCAGCCACTCGATGTCCGGAGTGGACGCGCTCGAAAGCTGTTTGATTGGGCCGGACAACGATGCCATGGCTCAAGTTTATTGAAGCGGCTAACTCAGCCGGGCAGCCAATTCCGCCAAGGCAGTAACGGCCTTGGACTTGCCACCCAGTTGCCGCAGCGGCAGGCCGCGCTGGAGTGCCTCGTCAAAGGCACCATCCTCGGGAATCACAGTGGCATTGGTGTAGTTGGTACGCTCACGCAGCACCTGCTGAACCTGCCATTCTGGGCGTGCTCCAAGCACCGATGCCCGCAGCCGATTTACCACCAGTTGATTTGGAATGGTTGCGGATGCAGCAACACCGAGACCAGGTTGAGAATCGAGGAAGCGGCCCAGGCTCACGGCATCTGCCTGAGTCACCTGCAGCACGCTGGTGGCAACGGCGGCGATGCTTGTAAGCATCTTGGACTGCACGCCAGCAGGGGCATCGATGACAATTGCGCCAAAGCGCTCTGCAAACGTTTTGATTAGTTGGCTAAGACCCGAGTAGTTGATTGCGTCGCGGTTTAGATTGAGCCCATAGCCGCTGAGGAAATCTATTGACACTCCCCTGGCTATCAGTCGTACGGACAGTTCCTCAAATGCATTGGCATCGAGCTTGTCCTGTTCGAAGAGGCGGAGAGCCGCCAACACTGCTGCCTGCTGGCTTGGAAGACCAAACTGGCGGTGGATTGACGGCCAGTTCTCGTCCAGGTCTATAAGGAGAACCCGAGTTCCACCCGCCGCCAACTCAAAGGCAAGATTTGCCGCGATGGCACTTCGGCCAGCTCCCGCGCAAACACTCTGTACCGAGATTATTTTGACTGGGGCACTCTGCGTCAGAGCTGGTGCATCCGCAGAATGCTTCACTGCTCGGCCACCAGGAAGATTGGGGACTCCGATGCCATCGCTGCCAGTAAGGCTGGGGTCTGAGTGGGGCTTACCAAAACCTCGACTTGCTGGTTCTGGCTGCCAAACACAGCCGAACCCTTGATCACGCGTGCCACGGTTGCAGCTGCCACCA
>JAGWUG010000077.1 GCA_028868555.1 Actinomycetales bacterium
AGCAACTGAGGGGTGAGGCGCGAAACGTATGGGCCAACCTGAACCAGGTCACGGCCGCGAACGCGGGTGGCCAGCAGGCTCTGGTGGGCGTCACGGAAGGTGGTGTCGGTGACGGCAACCGGGTTCTGAGTGCGCAGTGCCTTGGCAAAACCGGCAGGGCCGAGCTCGAGCAGACGCTGGCGGGAGCCGGCAGGGGCATCGGTGGTGATGTCAACCGCAGGAAGCTTCTCTTCTGGGTTGAGGCGACCGTTGCGTGGGCCGTAAGGCTGGTTGACGGTTACCTCTGCCAGCCACTGCAAAATCTTGGTTCCGCGGTCCTGGCTCTGCTTGGCGTGGAAGAGCTCCGGGCGCTCGTCGATGAACGAAGTGCTGAGGTCTCCCGAGATGAAGGTTGGGTCGCTCATCACAGCCTGCAGATACGCAATGTTGGTGGAGACACCGCGGATGCGGAACTCGGCAAGTGCGCGACGGGCGCGGGTTACTGCACTTGGGAAGTCGCGGCCCTTGGCGATGAGCTTCACCAGCATGGAGTCGAAGAATGGGCTCACCTCGGCGCCAGTGGACACGGTTCCACCGTCGAGGCGGATTCCGGCACCTCCAGGCGAACGGTAAGTGGTGATCTTGCCGGTGTCCGGACGGAAGCCCTGTGCAGGGTCCTCGGTGGTGATGCGGCACTGAACCGCAAAGCCGTGGCACTTGATGTTGTCCTGGGTCAGGCCCAGGTCCAGCAGGGTCTCGCCCGATGCAATGCGCATCTGCGACTGCACGAGGTCGATGTCGGTGATCTCCTCGGAGACGGTGTGCTCTACCTGGATGCGAGGGTTCATCTCGATGAAGACGTGCTTGCCAGCGTTGGCGCCAACAGTGTCAATCAGGAACTCAACGGTTCCAGCGTTGGAGTAGCCGATCTCCTTGGCGAAGGCGACTGCGTCGCGGAAAAGCATCTGGCGCAGCTCGTCGTCCAGCAGCGGGGCCGGAGCAATCTCAACTACCTTCTGGTTGCGGCGCTGGATGGAGCAGTCACGCTCAAACAGGTGAACTACGTTGCCGGCGCCATCGCCCAGCAGCTGAACTTCGATGTGACGCGGGCGGAGTACAGCCTGCTCCAGGAAGACGTGACCGTCGCCAAAGGCGCTCTCGGCCTCGCGGGATGCCTCGATCAGGGCGGCGCGGAGTTCATCCTTGGTGGCCACGCGACGCATACCGCGACCGCCACCACCGGCTACTGCCTTGACGAACAGTGGGAAGCCAATGGAGTCGGCCTCGCCGATCAGGAAGTCAACATCGGTGCTCGAAATGGTGCTCTTCAGAACCGGTACGCCGGCGGCGATTGCCGCGGCCTTGGCGTTTACCTTGTCACCGGCAAGCTCCAGCACGTGAGCGTTTGGACCGATGAAAGTGATGCCGTTCTCAACACAGGCGTTAGCCAGGTCTGGGTTCTCGCTGAGGAAGCCGTAGCCAGGGTAGATGGCGTCAGCGCCAGATTCCTTGGCAACTCGGATGATCTCAGAAACGTCGAGGTAGGCGCGCACCGGGTGACCCACGGTGCCAATCTGGTAGGCCTCGTCGGCCTTCATGCGGTGGGCTGAGTTGCGGTCCTCGTAAGGGAATACGGCAACGGTCTTGGCGCCAAGCTCGTATGCAGCGCGGAAAGCGCGAACTGCAATCTCGCCTCGGTTTGCGACCAGGATCTTCTTGAACATCGGGTTACCTTCCCACCATTAACATCTGGGGTGACACCAAAGTAGGTAGCCTAGTTGAGTGCATGTTCTTAGCGTCAGCTCCCTGAAAGGGGGCGTAGGCAAAACCACGGTCTCTCTCGGCCTGGCGTCTGCCGCGTTTGCCAAAGGGCTACGCACGCTCGTGGTAGACCTTGACACGCAGTGTGACGCTTCCACTGGATTAGGTGCCATCGGAGAGTTTGAAACCACTGTCGTGGATGTCATCAAACGCCCCGTACACGGCGTTGTGCATAAAGCAATCCTACCGTCCACGTGGAATAAGTCCCAGCCCTCAAGAATCGACGTCATGGTTGGCGAACCACTGGCTTCCGCCTACGATTCGCCGCATCCTTCGCTGCACGATCTGTGGAAGTTGGAGCACGCCCTCAGCGTGGTTGAAGACGACTACGACCTCGTGATTATTGACACTCCCCCATCGCTAAACGGTCTGACCCGTTCCGCCTGGGCCGCGAGCGACCGAGTCCTGCTGGTTGCCGAGCCAGGAATCTTTGCAGTTGGCGGTGTTCGTCGCGCCATGCAGGCCGTGGACGAGGTACACGACCAGCTGAATCACCGCCTGGCGCTAGCCGGCGTGGTGCTAAACCGCGTGAACGCGGCCTTCACTGAGCATGAGTTCCGTCAGACTGAGCTGGCCCAGATTGTCACCGATGCCCTCCTGCCGATCAACTTCCCGGAGCGCGCCGCGGTTCAGCAGGCTCAGGGAGCGGCAAGGCCGATTCACTCCTGGCCGGGTGAGGCAGCGGCCGAGATTTCGGCGAACTTCGATCGCCTGTTGGATTTGATTCAGGCCTCGCTAACTGAGGTAGCACGCAAGCGCCGCCGAGGCCGTACCGCTCGCCGGGCGCCAGAGGCTGAGGTAAAGCAGAGCTTCTTCCGCAGAAAGAAAAAGGGCGACTAGCGTCGCCCTTTTTTCCTAAGCTTTAGGTTTGCGCTAGACCGCGCGCTTTGCCTCGCGGCGGCTTGCCAGTTCGTCAACCTCAACCACCGAGTCGGCGTGAATGTTGGCGAGAGTGGCTTCAACCTCACGAAGTGCCTTGCCTACTGCGATACCGAACACTCCCTGGCCCCGGCCCAGAAGGTCGATTACCTCGTCGTGGCTGGTGCACAGGTAGACGCGAGCGCCGTCCGACATCAGGGTGATGCCGGCAAGTTCGTTGATGCCCGAGGCGCGGAGCTCCTCGATGGCGGTGCGGATCTGCTGCAGCGATACACCGATGTCCAGCAGGCTCTTGACCAGCTTGAGAACTAGAACGTCGCGGAAAGAGTAAAGGCGCTGGGTTCCCGAGCCGCTGGCTCCGCGCACCGATGGCTGAACCAGTGCGGTGCGGTCCCAGTAGTCCAGCTGGCGGTAGGAGATGCCCACAGCCTTGGCTGCGGAAGTTCCACGGTAACCGGAGCGCGAATCGACGCTAGGAAGGTCGTCGCTGAAGAGAGTGTCGGCGTACTCGGGCTCGGCTGCGCCGAAGTCTTGTTCAGACATCTTTCGACCTGCCTCTCCCTGTTTCACTTTGCCAGTTAAACCTTGAACTTTAAAGGTTCAAGTACAGGTTTAATTCTGGTGAACGGACCCGTCAATACCCCGCAAGAATTCATAACGGCGTGTCGGGCTTTGTGACGCGGATTTTGAAGCTTTTCCGGAAACCGAATTTACTCGGTGTCTAGAGTTCGATTTTTGCGATGAAAGTGTTAACCAGCTCGGTGCGAATGGTGTCGAACTGCTGCTCGATTTCGCGGGCATAGTCGGCCGCCTGGGCCCGTGCGGAACCATCGCGGCGACGCTGAACCGGGGCTAGAACGCCCTCGATGATTGCAATTTCCCGGTCGATCAGGGTCTTGTGACCGTGCAGGTGACGAGGGGTAATACCAAAGCGGCGGAGGTTCACGAGGGCACGGGCGATGCCAAGAGCGGCGAAGTCAAATGGCTCGGCACCGAGGAATTTCATTTCCTGAGCCTCGGCGATCATGCCATCGGTGATGCCAGTCTCTGCGGTCAGTTCGAGCTTGCTGATCTTGCGGGCACGAAGCTTGCGAAGCACAGGCTCCGGAGCTTCCTGGTCGCCCGGAAGGCTGGCTGCCTGGCCGGCATCCAGCTGGTTGAGGTACTCGAAAATGACCTTGAGCGGTAGCTTGCGGTTCTGGAGTTCCAGAATGATGCGCAAACGGTCAACGTCGTCTGAGGTGTACTTGCGGTATCCGCTGTTGGTGCGCTGCGGAGTGATGAGCCCCTCGTCCTCAAGGAAGCGCAACTTTGACGAGGTTAGGCCCGGGTAGTCACCGTTGAGCTGGTTGATGACCTGACCAATAGTAAATAGCTTTTGACCCCCGGCTATGTGCAGCCGGGCTTGGGATTGTGCCATTACGCCGCTCGCTTATCCAGCGGGGACGCGTAGAAGGTCATGCGGAACTTGCCGATTTGAACTTCGGCGCCGTCATCAAGAAGTGCGGTGTCAATGCGGACTCCGTCAAAGTAGGTGCCGTTGAGCGAGCCCAGGTCGCGAACCTCAAAGGAGGCTCCGTGACGTAGGAACTCTGCGTGACGACGGGATACAGTCACGTCGTCAAGGAAGATATCTGCGTTTGGGTGGCGGCCGGCGGTGCTGACGTCCTGGTCTAGCAGGAACCGGGCGCCGATGTCGGCACCGCGCTTAACAATGAGAAGAGCGTGTCCACTAGGGAGTGCGGCAATGGCCTCGGCTTCGTCGGTGCTCAGATTTGCACCGCTTCGAGCCAGCAGATCCTCACTGAAGCGTAGGGTGTCGTTGACCTCGTCACGACCCTGCGCCCCCGGCGAAAATTCCTGCATTTTTGTAACTCCTCAACGGCTAGCCTATCGGCTGGCGCGTGCCCCTAAAACCAGATCTCGCACTTGTTTTACATAAACGAAACCTGCCCACCAATAAAGGCCAGCACCCCAAAGTGCAAAGGCCCAAGCTATTGGCAGAATGACAAAATTAGCGGATTCTACAACGTTTGCCAAGAGCAAAAGTGGGAACGCGTAAAGCAGCGCGAAGGTGCCGGCTTTGCCTAGGTAGTGAACCGGAAGTGGGCCGTAGCCGTGGGTGGCCAGGATTGGGTAAACAATCGCCAACATCACATCGCGAGCCACGATTACCGCGGCTAACCAGAACGGAATTACACCGGTTGCAACTAAGCCAATCAGGGTTGTGAAGATGTACAGGCGGTCCGCCGCTGGGTCGATGAGCTTGCCGAGTCGAGTGACCTGATTGTATTTCCGGGCGATGTAGCCGTCGAGGTAGTCGGTGAGACCAGAGAAGATGAGCAGCGCTATCGCCAGACCACCCTGATGCCTGAGAATAAGCCAAAGGAAAACTGGAATGAGCGCTAGGCGTAGGAAACTGAGCAGGTTTGGCACGGTTTTGGCCTCGTGCCACATTGAAATTTGCTGCTCACTCATGGTCAAAAGTCTAGCCTCGCGGAGGGCGGTTGATTTCCGACAGTTTTGTCG
>JAGWUG010000078.1 GCA_028868555.1 Actinomycetales bacterium
AAGAACGATGACGGAGTCTTCGCCATCATCGGCCGCTTTGTGATTGCACCGATGTTCCTGTTCTCCGGCACCTTCTACCCAGCCGAACTGATGCCAATCTACGTTCGCTGGATCGCCTGGGTTTCGCCGCTGTGGCACTCCACTCAGCTGGGCCGTCAGTACACCATCGGCTTGGTTGAGCCGGTCTGGCTGACCGCGCTGCACTACGTCTACTTTGTGGTGATGTTCGCGGTGAGCATGGCAATTGTCTATCGCGCGTTTGTAAGGAGGTTGGGCGAGTGATCACTCAAATGGCAACCTCGCTGGCCGTGGAAATCGCGGAGCGCAAGGCCAACCGCGCCGGCTCCAGCATCTACACCGGTCGCGCCTGGCGTCTGGTGGAGCGCAACCTGTTTGCGGTTCGCAGCACCAACTGGATGGTCTTCATCTCGGGCTTTGTAGAGCCGGTCTTCTACCTGCTCTCGTTTGGTCTGGGCATTGGAACGTTGGTTGGCAACATGACCGACGGCTCCGGCCACCCGGTTTCCTACGCCGCCTACATTGCCCCGGCTCTGCTGGCCACCAGTTCGATGAACGGTGCAATCTACGACAGCACCTGGAACGTGTTCTTCAAGATGCACTTCGGCAAGCTTTATCAGGCCTGGCTGGCAACCTCGGTTGGCACGCTCGACGTGGCGCTCGGTGAGATTCTCTGGGCTCTCATCCGTGGCTTCGCCTACGCGGTCGGCTTCTTAGTCGTTATGGCATTCATGGGAGTGGTTCCAAGCTGGTGGGCTGTGCTCGCACTGCCTGGTGCCGTGCTCATCGCGTTCGGTTTTGCATCGGTGGGTATGGGGCTTACCAGCTATCTAACCAACTTCCACCAGATGAACTGGCTCAACTTCTTCATGCTGCCAATGTTCTTGTTCTCGGGCACCTTCTACCCAATCTCGGTGTTCCCGGTTTGGTTGCAGTGGATCATTCAGGCCCTGCCGCTGAATCAGGCGGTTGAACTCCAGCGCGGTCTAATGCTGGGCAACCTCACCTGGGCCACCGCCGGCCACGCGTTCTACTTTGTGGTGATGATTGTGCTGGGTCTGGTGTTCACCACCAAGCGCCTGGCTGCTCTGTTCCAGCGGTAATACAAATCCTCACCGATGCAAAGAAGCCCCGACCAACGGTCGGGGCTTCTTTATTGAACTAACGCTGGCGACTATGCGCCGTGAGCTGCACCGCTCTGAACGATTGGGCCGAGAACGGCAAGGGCAATGTTCACGATGGTGAGGAGTCCGATGGTTGGGACTACCCACTTCTTGGTGGTGAGGTCCTTCTTGCTGTAGCCGTAGGCCAGGAAGAAGATCGCGGTGATCACAACGCACTTTGCAGCAAGCACAATGTTGTTCACGTGCTCGTCGCCGCTCATCTCAACAATGCCAACTAGGGCAAAGCCGGTGATGAGTAGAAGCCAAGCGCCGTGCAGCATGCCAGGCACAATGCGACCGCCGGTCTTGAGGTCCTTCATCTGGCCCATGAAGCCACCCAGCAGCGATGCCAGGCCGATGAGGTGCAAAATAACTAGGATTCCGCTGAGCAGTTCCATTCAAAACTCCTTGAAGTGAGGATTACGCCTTCAGTCTAGCCATCAGGATGGCGGCCTCTACGGCCTCGGCACCCTTGTCCTCGCGCGAGTTTGGCAGGCCGGCACGGTCAAGTGCCTGTGCCTCGTTGTCCACGGTGAGCAGTCCAAAGCCAACCGGCACTCCGTAGTCCAGTTGCACACGGTTGAGGCCCTCGGTTGCTGCCTGGCAAACGTACTCGAAGTGTGGGGTTCCGCCGCGAATCACAACTCCCAGGGCGATAACTGCATCGGCACCATCTTCGGCTGCCCACTTGGCTGCCAGTGGAAGCTCGAATGCGCCAGGCACGCGAACCACGGTGTAGATGTCGTTTCCGGCTGCCTGCAGCGAGCGCTCGGCACCTGCAAGCAGGCCATCGGTGATCTCGGTGTGCCAGCTGGTGACAATCACGGTCACTGCCAGTCCACTGGCATCGATGTTAAGTTTTGGGGCTCCCGCTCCACTCATTTAGATAGTTCCTTCTGGGATGGTGTGACCCATGCGGTCACGCTTTACTTTGAGGTATTCGCTGTTAGAGGCACCGATGCCCACCACTACTGGCACAGACTCGGTGATGGTGATTCCTGCATCGGTGAGGAATTTGGCCTTGGCAGGGTTGTTGGTCATGAGGCGAACGCTGGTGACACCCAGGTCGTGCAGCATTGCAACTGCCGCGCCGTACTCGCGGTTCTCGCTTGGGAAGCCGAGGGCCAGGTTTGCGTCAACGGTGTCCATGCCCTGCTCCTGAAGTGAGTAGGCCTTGAGCTTGTTGAGGAGGCCGATTCCGCGACCTTCCTGGCCGCGCAGGTAGAGCACAATGCCGCCCTGAGGGTCGTTGCTGATTGCGTCAAGCGCGAAGTCCAGCTGCGGGCCACACTCGCACTTGAGCGAGCCAAAGGCCTCGCCGGTGATGCACTCGGAGTGGATGCGAACCAAAACGTTCTGACCGGTTGGGTTGCCCGCAATCAGTGCCACGTGATCGGCTCCGGTGGCGCGGTCGTAGTAGCCGCGCATGCGCAGTTCACCGTGGCTGGTTGGCACATTGGCCTCGGCCTCGCAGACCACGCGGTTCTGCGGGTGGTTTGGGCCGGCCATGACCTCTGGCTGCTCCTCAAGAATGTATTGCTTCAACTGCTCGATAGTTACCACTGGTAGACCCTCTCGATTGCCTACCTCTACTAACTCCGGAAGTCGCATCATGCTTCCATCTTCACGACGAACCATTTCGCCAATCACACCAACAGGTGTCAATCCGGCCAACTTTAGGAGATCGACCGCGGCCTCGGTGTGGCCGTCGCGCTCCAAAACTCCGCCCGGCTTGGCGCGCAGCGGCAGCATGTGCCCTGGGCGAATGAGGCTGCCCGGAGTGCTGGCTGGGTCGGCCAAGACGCGAGCGGTGTTGGCGCGGTCCTCGGCACTAACACCTGTGGAGATGCGGTTGGTGGCATCCACGGTGATGGTGTAGTTGGTGAGGTGTGGGTCGCGGTTGTTGCGCCACATCAGCGGCAGGTCAAGTGCGTTGGCGCGCGACTCTTCCATCGGCACGCAGAGGAAGCCTGTGGTGTTGTTCACAATCCACGATATCCACTCCGGGCTGGCCAGCTCGGCTGCGAGGATGGCGTCGCCCTCGTTCTCGCGGTCCTCGTTGTCGGCAACCAGTACCGGCTTGCCCTCGCGAAGCGCCTGCAGCGCCTCCTCGATGGTGTTGAGCTTTAGCTGCTCGTTCATTAGATGCCTCTCGCTTGCAAAAGTCTTTCAATGTGCTTGGCCATCACGTCGGCCTCAACGTTCACCAGATCACCCGGCTGCTTGCTGCCAAGGGTGGTCAGGCGCAGGGTCTCCGGAATGAGGCTGAGGCCAACGAAGTCCTCGCCCACCTCGTTCACGGTCAGGCTAACGCCATCCAGGGTGATGCTGCCCTTGAGCACCACGTACTTCATAAGTTCAACCGGCACGCGAATGCGCACCCACTCCCAGTTCTCGCTGGGCTCGCGGCTAATCACGGAGCCAACGCCGTCAACGTGCCCCTGCACCACGTGACCGCCAAAGCGGGTGGCCGCAGTCATGGCGCGCTCCAGGTTAACCGGGCTGCCCACCTTGAGGCTGGCCAGGCTGGTGCGGTCCAGGGTCTCCTGCATGACGTCTGCGGTGAATCCGTTGGCATCATGCTCCACCGCGGTCAGGCAGGTTCCGCAAACTGCAATGCTGTCGCCCCGATGCAGGTCACTGGCGACGAGTGGCCCCTCGATGGTGATGCGAACGGCGTCCTGTTGCTTCTCGATTGCGGCGACGCGGCCGAGTTCCTCGATGATTCCGGTAAACATCAGTTGGTTCCGTTCTGTGGGGATGCAACGATCAATAGGTCTTGGCCCAGCTGCTCAACGGAGTTGATCTGCAGGTGCTTGGCCTGAGGCATGCCGGCCACACCGATGTCGGTCAGGGCTGTGCGGTCGCCGCCGAGGAGCATCGGTGCCTGGTAAATGACAAATTCGTTCACGTAGCCACCGGCAACAAAGCGACTGGCAACCTGCGGACCGCCCTCAACCCAGACGTGCTTCACGCCCAGGTCTTTGAGCTGCAGCAAAGCCTGGTTGAGGTCGCGAGTGGCAAGCACAACGGTGGCGGCATCGGAGTTGAAGACCTTGGCGGTCTTTGGAATGGCGCGCTCGCCCAGAACCACGCGCAGCGGCTGGTGCTCGTAGAGGCTGCCGTCCGGCTTGCGTGCGGTGAGAGTTGGGTCGTCGGCCAGCACAGTTCCGGTGCCCACCAAGATGGCGTCCATCTCGGCGCGACGACGGTGCGAGTCGGCACGGCTCTCGGGTCCGGAGATCCACTGGCTGGTGCCATCGGCTGCGGCGGCTCGGCCGTCCAGGCTGGTGGCCCACTTCAGGGTCACAAATGGGCGCCCCTGGGTAGCTGCGGTCAGCCAAACTCGGTTTTGGCGGTCGGCCTCGGCCTTCATAACCCCACCGATGACCTCTACACCAGCAGCGCGCAGAGTTGCTGCACCGCCGGACGACTGGTCACCGGGGTCGCTAGAGGCATAGACCACGCGGGAGACGCCGGCGGCGATGAGCGCCTGAGCGCAGGGGCCAGTCTTGCCAAAGTGGTTGCATGGTTCGAGGGTCACAACGGCGGTTGCGCCTGCTGGTAGTTGGCTGCCAGGCAACTGTGCCAAATTGAGCTGTGCCAAGGCGGCAACCTCGGCGTGCGGGGTTCCGCTGCCCAGGTGCCAGCCCTCGGAAATGATGTTGAGGTCGGCGTCTAGAATCACTGCACCAACTTGAGGGTTCACGCCATGTGCGGGTCCGAGCAGCGCGAGTTCGAGCGCGCGCGTCATGGCGGCATCGAAGCGGTGGTCTGCGGTCATCCCGGTTCCTGGTCCTAGCTTTGGGCTGAGACAAGCGCGTCGGGGTATGGCAAGAAATGCCTAGGCGGTAGCCGAAATAGCCCGCCAAAGGCGAGCGCAAACGACAACCACCGTTCTTCTCCCATCCGGACTTTAACCGTCGGTTCTGGAGTTTCACCAGATCAACCTTTGAGTGTTGCCACTCGCCGGGTCGCGGACTGTAACCGCCGGCTCAGATTTTCACTGACCCCGAAGAACTTG
>JAGWUG010000079.1 GCA_028868555.1 Actinomycetales bacterium
GCCTTCGGCCAGGTTGGTGACCCGGTGGTTGATGAGTACCAGGCCACTCTCGGCCAGGTCGTAAGAAATCTCCACCTCAACTCCAAGGTCGGCATCGCGCGAAACAAAGCTGACGCCGTGTATGCGCTGGCTCACGCTAACCAGAGTGAAGAGCTGACTCCAGTCGCGGCCATCGCGGTGACCGAGAAGTGCTGGACGCCCCCAGAAGCCGCGGGCGTTTTCACGCCAGGCTCCCCCGCGGTGAGCGAAGTCGTAGTAGCCGTGTGGCACGGGCTCGCTGATTGCGCGCAGGTACTGTTCCGGGTCTACGCCCTCACCTAACTGGCTACCCCAGTACATGACGTTTGGGGTTCCGGTAGTGGTCTCAATCAGAACCGAGACACCGGCGCGGGCTAGGTGGAACAGCTGCTCACTCATGGGGAAATTCTAGGAGTGCATTGGCCCGCTGACAAAGCGAACAGAACCGCACAGGATTGGTGTGAGGCCAACCAGCGGAACCGGGCTAGTTCTGGCGGTCAACAACCGCTTCGGCGAAGGCGATCATGGCCTGCTTGGCTGCGCTTTCTGGAAGGGGCGCCAGTGCTGCAACCGCATCGGCGGCCCAGCGTTTTGCCTCTTCGTAGGCGCGGTTGGTTGCCGGGTGGGCGGCAAGTTCAGCAACCACCGATGCCAGGCTCGCCTCATCGACAGCATCAATGCGGGCGACCAGAGCGGCGGATGGAGCATCGGTGAGGGCGTCCTCACGAAGGTAAAGGGTTGGCAGGGTTGGAACCCCGGCCAGCAGATCGGTTCCAGGGGTCTTGCCGCTGGTTGCGCTGTCGGACTGCAGGTCAATTACGTCGTCGATGAGCTGGAAGGCCACACCGATCTTCTCGCCGTAGATGCGAACTGGCTCGCGGTAGTCCTGGCTGGCGCCGCTGAACATGATGCCCAGCTCGGCCGCGGCAGCAATGAGCGAACCAGTCTTGTCGGCCAAAACCTGAATGTAGTGAGCTACGCGCTCGTCACCCTCCTGCGGGCCAACGGTCTCGTGCAGCTGACCCAGGCAGAGGCGCTCGAAGGTGTTGGCTTGAAGCGTGAGGGCGCGCTCGCCGAGGCGGGAGACCACCTGCGAGGCGCGAGCGAAGAGGAGGTCTCCGGTGAGGATGGCAACGCTGTTGCCCCAGATCTCATGGGCCGATGGAACGCCGCGGCGCATCGGTGCGTTGTCCATGACGTCGTCGTGGTACAGGGTGGCCAGGTGGGTGAGCTCAACCACAACGCTGGCGTCGATGATCTCCTGAGCCAGCGGAGTCTGACCAAACTGGGCGGTGAGCAAAACCAGAGTTGGGCGCACGCGCTTGCCGCCGGCCGATGACAGGTGGCGAGCGGTTACCTTGGCGATTGGGTCGGTGTGCGAGACGGCTACCTCGAGGGCGGTTTCAACCTCGGCCAGACCCTTCTCCAGCTGGCGGAGCAGTGCCTTGTCGGTTACCTTGCGAAGCTGCTTTGGAAGCGAGGACATTACTTGGCCGCCTTGCTGCCAGGGGCGGCGGACTGAGCTTTAAACGCAATGTGCAAGGCAACCACGCCAAAAGTCAGGTTCTTGTAACTCACGCGCTCCCAGCCGGCATCGGAGATTAGCGCGGCCAGCGCCTCCTGCTTTGGCCAGGCCTGAATGCTTTCGCTCAGGTAGCTGTAGGCAGGCATGTTCTTGGCGGCTAGACGGCTGAAAATCGGCAGCACATTGCGCAGGTAGAAGTTGTAGAGCCCGCGCAGCAGCGGGTTGGAAACCTCGCTGAACTCGCAAATCACGAGGCGACCGCCGGGCTTGGTTACGCGCAGCATTTCGCGAAGAGCCTTGCCTGTGTCTACCACGTTGCGGAGGCCAAAGCTGATGGTGACGGCGTCGAATTCGTTCTTCTCAAAAGGCAACGCGGTGGCATCGGCGAAGACAAACTCTATCTCCGGGTGACGCTTGCGGCCCACGGCGAGCATGCCTTGGGAGAAGTCGCCGGCAACCACGCGAACGCCTGGCTTGCAGAAAACCACCGACGAAGATCCGGTGCCTGCGGCTAGGTCGAGAATGGCCTGACCGGAGGATGGGTCAACCGCCGCCAAAACCTTCTTGCGCCAGGCGCGGTCTTGACCAAACGACAGCAAGTCATTGGTTCGATCGTAGGTCTCGGCGACCTCGTCAAACATGGCAGCAACCTCGGAGGGCTTCTTCTGCAGGTCGGCTTTAGTCACTTGTCAATCCTACCTTCGCGGGTTCGGACTAGAATTTTCGGGTTCGGCTTTAACTCACTTGAAAGGTGCGGTGCTGTGGCCAAGTCCAAGCAGTCAAACCAGCACCATTTCCCCGCACTCAGTGTGCGCACCGTTAGCCTCAGTCTCCCCTCAGATTTCAAAATCACCGATGCCCTCACCCGCGATGGAATTGCCTTCATTAAGGACGGGGAAGGCATGGTTGCCCGCGGCGAAGTGCTGCGCCTGAACGCTGCCGGTCCGGGTCGCATAGCCGCCTTGGAAGAGCAGTGGCGTCAGCTTTGCGCTCTGGCTCAGGTTGCCGACCAGACTCCTGGCAGCGGCCGCGGCCTGGTGGCCTTTGGTTCGATGGCCTTCGCCGATTCAAGCGAATGGCTCAGCACCCTGATTGTGCCGAAGCAGATTCTTGGCTTCAAGAGTGGTCGAGCCTGGCTCACCAGCATCGGTGTTGGAGAAGTTTCCGAACCGGTTTGGAACGCCGACGAATGGATTGAGACCTGGCCGGCGCAGGCACCGCTGCACCTGGTTGCCGGGGCCTTGGACGAAGAGGGCTTTGAGGGCCGGGTTGAAACCGCGCTGGAGAAGCTGCACGACCAGCAGCTGACCAAGGTGGTTTTGGCACGCGATGTGGTGGCATCGGTGCCGGAAGGCTTTGACCCCAGGCCAGCGATTGGCCGCCTGAGCCGCCGCTACCCAAGCTGCTGGACCTACTGGATCAACAACCGCTTTGGCGCATCGCCTGAACTTCTGGTGCGCGTGGACCACGGCCGTTTCTCGGCCCGAGTTCTGGCCGGAACCGCCGGCCGCGGAACCGACCCCGAGGTGGATCGCGCCATCGCAGGTGCACTGATCACCTCTGCCAAAAACGCCGTGGAGCACCGCATCGCGGTTGAGTCACTGGTGGATGCGCTCGAGCCATACTGCACCGAGATTGTGGCCGACAGCGCACCGTTTAGCCTTGCGCTTCCTAACGTCTGGCACCTGGCCAGCGATGTTCAAGGCATTTTGGCCGAGGACTCTTCGGTGCTGGATTTGGCCGCTGCACTACACCCAACCGCCGCGGTTGCCGGCACCCCGCGCGAGGTTGCCGTCGAACTCATCGGCGAGCTGGAGCCTTTTGACCGGGGCAGCTATGCCGGGCCAATCGGTTGGATTGGTGCCGATGGTGACGGTGAATGGGTTATTGCCCTGCGCGGAGCCGTTCTGGAGGGCAACAAGGTAACGGCTCACGCCGGTTGCGGCATTGTGATTGGCTCCAAGCCGGATGCCGAGCTGGCCGAGACCGAACTCAAGTTCCAGCCGATTCGCCACGCCCTGAGCTAAGTGCTTTGCGGGCCTGAGGTTGGCAGGTTAAGCCAGCGGCACTTCGATCAGTACGCGACCCTCAAGCTTCATTACCGCGCGCAGCTGCTCTGCATCGGTGACTTTCACGTGCTGCCAACCGTAGGCCGCCGCAAGCTGCGGCAGGTCAACCTGCTGCGGGGTCTTGAACAGGCGCTCAAACTCTGCCGGGCCAAGGTTCTTGGCAACCTCTAGGCCCTCAAAAATGGTGCCGCCGTGGTCGTTGCCCACAATCAGCTGGATGTTGAGGCGACCGTCGCGATCATCAACGGCCAGGGAACCGGAGTCGTGCAACAGGGTGAGGTCTCCCAGCAGAACGCGCACCTTAAAGCCGGGGTGGGTTAGGGCAATTCCGGTGGCAGTCGCAACGGTTCCATCGATACCGGCGAGGCCGCGGTTGGCAAAGACCAGTCGCTCCTTGTTTGGAGCCCAGTAGTCGGCCTCGCGGATGAGTCGGGAGGCGCCTAGCAGCAGCGGGTTGCGCTTGCCGGCACCCTTCCAGACCGCCTCAACTAGAGCGCGACGGGTAAGGACGCCCTCTTTGGTCGCGTCCGGTTTGGTGGCCAGGAGTTGCTTAGCGGAATCGCGCCAGGAACCGATCCAAGCCGGGTCGGGTTCGCCCAGGAACTCAACATCGTCACCCAATACATGAGCGTTGTGAGCAGGGTTGAAAACTCCATGGCGGCCCGGGTCACTGAAGACGCGAACCCCGGGCTTCTTTAGCAGCGCCTGAACCTGACGGCTTAGGGTTGGCTTGCCAAACACCAGCACCTGCTGAACCTGGTCAACCAAGACTTCGTTCTCGCGCAGCACCCAGAGGTAGCCCTGAATGGACTCCGGCAGGTGGCGCACTCCCGAGGAAGGCTCGGCCAGCAGCGGAAGGCCAGTGCAGTACCAGCGGGCCAGGTAACCGGCATCGCCTGCAACCACAACGGTCTTGAGGCTGAGATCAATCACGCTGTCAGGTTCGCGCTCCGATGCCGCGGCAATCTCCGCCGAGTGGTCGTGACCGCAGTTCTCGTCGGTGCAGTCGGCGAGGCTTGCGGCATCGGCTGCCTGTTCGGCCTGAACCAGCGACAGACTGCCGGTCATCTCGGACTCGAGCTGCTGCGCTGCCACCAGGTTGAAAATGTCGTTGGCGTTAGGGGTGGTGCCGCTGAGTGGCTCGCGGAAGCCCAGGTTGAGCTGAACCGGCCCGGTCTCTTCCACCGACTGAGTGATGGCCTTGACGGCCAGCTCGGCAGCGCGCGTGCTCATGATCTCGCCAAGATCGGCATCGGTGGGGGTTGGAACGTCCACACAAGAACGAACCGCATCGGCGAAGATGCCCAGCTGGTTGGTGGTCTGGTTGGCGCCCACTCCGCGCAGTTCCGCAGGGCGGTCGGCGGTGAGAAGAATCATCGGGATGCCGGCATGATGAGCCTCGAGCACGGCGGGGTGCAGGTTGGCGACAGCGGTTCCGGAGGTGGTGATGACCACGGCAGGGAAGCCGCTGACCAGACCAACGCCAAGGGCTTGGAACGCCAGCGAACGCTCGTCGAGACGAACGTGA
>JAGWUG010000080.1 GCA_028868555.1 Actinomycetales bacterium
CCTGGTGCTTGGCGCCCTGGGGGACAAGACCGGGTCCCAGCTAATCGCAGCCGGTGAAGATCCTCGAGCCGTCTGGATTGCCATTTGTGAGGCACAGTCGGTTCCAAAGGAGCGTTGGCACGGTCGCAACACGCCCAAGAAGGCTTAGCGGAACACATTTTCGAAAATCTGTTCGAAACCTTGCTAGAGTAATCACAAGCTCAAAAGACAGGCATTTTCCACAGTTTCAACACTGGCGAAAATAAATGTCCGAGCCTCCACATAGGTTCTAAGCAGTTAGCAAATACTTAGGTCTAAGGCCGGAAAACAGAGGATCAAATGCCATCACCAGCAGAGCGCGAAAAGGCCCTTGAGTCAGCTCTCGCACAGATTGACCGTCAGTTCGGTAAGGGCTCGGTCATGCGCCTGGGCTCCGACGAGCGCGCACCGGTAGAGGTAATCCCAACCGGCTCCATCGCACTCGATGTGGCCCTCGGTATTGGTGGCCTCCCTCGCGGCCGAATCGTTGAGGTTTACGGCCCAGAGTCCAGCGGTAAGACCACCGTTGCGCTCCATGCAATCGCAAACGCCCAGCGCAACGGAGGCATCGCGGCCTTCATTGACGCCGAGCACGCTCTCGACCCTGAGTACGCCAAGGCGCTGGGTGTAGACACCGATGCACTGCTGGTAAGCCAGCCAGACACCGGTGAGCAGGCCCTTGAGATCGCGGACATGCTGATCCGTTCGGGTTCCATTGACATCATCGTGATTGACTCGGTTGCCGCTCTGGTGCCGAAGGCCGAAATCGAGGGTGAGATGGGTGACAGCCACGTTGGTCTCCAGGCTCGCCTGATGAGCCAGGCTCTTCGTAAGCTCACCGGTGCCCTGAGCACTACCAAGACCACCGCTATCTTTATCAACCAGCTTCGCGAGAAGATCGGTGTCTTCTTCGGTAGCCCAGAGACCACCGCCGGTGGTAAGGCGCTCAAGTTCTACGCATCGGTCCGCATGGACATCCGTCGCATTGAGACCCTAAAGGATGGCACCGAGGCCGTGGGTAACCGTACCCGCGTCAAGGTGGTTAAGAACAAGATGGCCGCACCTTTCAAGCAGGCCGAGTTCGACATCATCTACGGTGTTGGCATCAGCCGCGAAGGCTCCCTGATCGACATGGGTGTAGACGAGGGCATCGTGAAGAAGTCCGGCGCCTGGTACACCTACGAGGGTCAGCAGCTGGGTCAGGGTAAGGAAAACTCCCGCACCTTCCTCATCGAAAACCCAGAGGTCGCCGAAGAAATCGAGCGCAAGATCAAGGCCAAGCTTGGTATTGGTGTTCCTCGTGCCGTTGCAGACATCGAAGACGAGCCAATCGACGTAGCCCCAACCGCTAAGGCGGCCAAGGTGGCGCCAGCGGGCACTTCCGCTACTTCGCTGGCGGTCAACGGATAGCCCATGGCTTTCAATCGCAAAAGGTCCGAGCCGAAAGACTCGGACCTTTCGCGCACCCCTGAGGAATGGGACGAAAAGGCCAGAGGCTGGCTCCTCGGCCGGCTAACCAGAGGGCCACGCACCAAGGTCCAGTTGGCACGCATGCTGTCCGATAAAGGTGTGCCCGAGGAAATCGCGCAACCGTTGCTCGATCGCTTCGAAGACGTAGGCCTAATCGATGACGCCGCCTACGCCCGCGCCTTTGCGCGAGACCGCAGGCAGTCCCGCGGGCTGAGCAAGTCGGCTCTGCGACGAGAACTTGGACAGGCAGGTGTAGAACAGGAACTTGTAACCGAGGCGCTTGAGGAATACACAGCCGAGGACGACCTAGAACTGGCAATCACCCTGGTTTCCAAACGCTGGCAGGGTCTTGCCCGGCTCGAGTCAGACGCTCGTTACCGTCGACTGTCCGGGTACCTGGGTCGCAGGGGCTTCTCGGGCGGCACGATTAGTGCAGCCATTCGTTCGGTAGCCGAGGCGGAGCGGCACGCCTAGAATTATTCGGTTATGACAACCGCGGAACTCAAGGCAGTGCGCAGCTATCAGGTGAAGACCTACGGCTGCCAGATGAACGTGCACGATTCCGAGCGCCTCACCGGCCTGCTCGAAGGTGCTGGCTACGTTGCCGCGACCGAAGGCGAAGACGCCGACATTCTGGTCTTCAACACCTGTGCCGTGCGCGAGAACGCCGACAACAAGCTCTACGGAAACCTTGCTCAGCTGGTTGAGCGCAAACAGAATGACCCAAACTTTCAGATTGCCATCGGTGGCTGCCTGGCCCAAAAGGACCGCGACCTCATCCTCCAAAAGGCCCCGCACGTAGATGTGGTCTTCGGAACCCACAACATCGGTTCCCTACCTGCGCTGCTTGAGCGAAGTCGACACAATCACGAGGCCGCACTCGAGATTGAAGAGACCCTTCAGCACTTCCCAAGTAACCTGCCAACCAAGCGCGACAGCACCTATGCCGCATGGGTCAGCATCAGCGTTGGCTGCAACAACACCTGCACCTTCTGCATCGTCCCAAGCCTTCGAGGCAAGGAGCGCGACCGTCGCCCAGGTGAGATCCTCGCCGAGATCGAGGCCCTCGTCGCCGATGGGGTTATCGAGGTAACCCTCCTGGGTCAGAACGTCAACACCTATGGCGTTGAATTCGGCGAAAAGGACGCCTTCGCCAAGCTGCTTCGTGCCGTGGGCCAGATCAAGGGCCTGGAGCGTATTCGCTTCACGAGTCCTCACCCAGCCGCCTTCACCGATGACGTGATCGACGCCATGGCAGAGACTCCAAACGTCATGCCAACACTTCACATGCCGCTGCAGAGCGGCTCCGACCGCATCCTCAAGGAAATGCGCCGCAGTTATCGCAGCGCAAAGTTCCTGGGAATCCTCGACAAAGTGCGCGAGCGCATTCCGCACGCGGCAATCACCACAGATATCATCGTGGGCTTTCCTGGTGAAACCGAAGAGGACTTCCTTGAGACCATGCGAGTGGCCGAGGCGAGCCGCTTCGCCGCGTCCTTCACGTTCCAGTATTCACAGCGTCCTGGTACCCCGGCGGCAGAGCTCCCTAACCAACTTCCCAAGGCTGTGGTTCAAGACCGCTACGAGCGACTGCTGGCGCTTTGCAACGACCTGGCCTGGAGTGAGAACAAGCTTCAGCTGGGTACCGAGGTCGAGGTTCTGGTGGCCAACGACGAGGGCCGCAAGGACGCAGCCACCCACCGCATGTCGGGTCGCGCCCGCGACAACCGGCTGGTCCACTTCGAACTGCCTGCCGGAGCCGAGGTGCCTCGCCCTGGAGATCTAGTGACAGTCCGCGTCACCGATGCGAAGCCGTACTTCCTGCTCGCCGATGTTAGTGGTGGAGTCTATTCGGTCCGTCGTACCGCAGCCGGCGACGCCTGGGACCGTGCGCAGGCCGAATCCTGCGCAGTTCCTTCAGCCGGGTCGAGCGCATCGGTGGCTGGAAAAGTGACCATAGACCTCAAGGTACGCGGCTAGCATGCCGCTGCTTGCGGTGGTTGGCCCCACCGGTACAGGTAAGTCAGACCTGGCCATTGCGCTGGCTCAGTTCCTCACCGCTTCCGGCCGCCCAGCCGAAATCATCAACATCGATTCCATGCAGTTTTACAAGGGCATGGACATCGGCACCGCCAAGCTTCCCGAATCCGAGCGCGGGGGAGTGCCTCACCATCTCTTCGATTTCCTTGAGATCACCGAGGAATCAACCGCGGCAAACTACCAGGAGTTGGCACGTCCTCTTATTGAGAAGTTGCAGGCCCGCGGTGTCATCCCAATCCTGGTTGGCGGCAGCATGCTTTACATTGCCGCGGTTCTCAATGACTTCAACTTCCCCGGCACCGATGCCGCGCTGCGCGCCCAACTCGAGGCGGATCTCGAGGAGTACGGTTCGGTTGAGTTGCACCGCCGGCTAGCCAAGATCGACCCCGGTGCCGCCGAACGCATCATCCCGCAGAACGGCCGTCGAGTGGTTCGGGCGCTTGAGATCGTGACCATGACCGGTCAGCCGTTTGCCGCAGCCCTCCCCGAGGTTCCCGAGGAGTGGCAGCCATCGCTCCAGATCGGTCTCAACGGCCCGCGCGAGGAACTCATCGCCCGCCTCGAGCAGCGAGTTCTGAAGATGTGGCAGCTGGGACTCGTGGCAGAGGTCGAGGGGCTCATCGCCAAGGGGCTGAGGCAAGCCAAGACCGCCAAACGTGCCATCGGCTACGCCCAGGCGCTTGCCCAATTCGACGGCGAGATGACCGAGCCTGAGGCCATAGCCGACACCGTGCGGCTCACCCAGAAGTACGCTCGCCGCCAAATGTCGTGGTTCCGACGAGACCTGCGCATCAAGTGGCTGGACTACCGCGACCCAGACCTGCAAAATCAGGCCATTCAGTTAGTGGAAGAACACCTTAGGCTTAATTCATGACCGCTTCAGTAACCTTCCAGTTCACCAAAGGCCAGGGCACGGGTAACGACTTCGTGCTCTACTTTGACGAGTCCGGCGAGAAGGAACTGACCACCGCGGCCATCGCTAAGCTCTGTGACCGTCGTTTTGGCATCGGTGCCGACGGCGTGATTCGCGTTGTGAAGACCGCAAACCTTGAGGCCGGGGCTTCTATTGCCGCCTCCGAGCCAGAGGCGGTCTGGTTCATGGACTACTACAACTCCGATGGCTCCATCGCCGAGATGTGTGGAAACGGCGTCCGGGTATTTGCCCGTTATCTCACTGAGAAGGGTCTGGTTACCCTGAGCCAGGGCGAGACCCTGAGTGTTGGCACCCGCGCCGGAGTGAAGGATCTGCAACAGAACATGGCCGGCTTCGCCGTGGACATGGGTCGCTGGAAGCTGGAATCCTCCGATGTCCTGGTGCACGCCAATAACCTTTCGGTCGCCCGCCCGGGACAGGGCATCAATGTTGGCAACCCGCACGTTGTAGTGGCCCTAGCGGACCAGGCCGAACTGGACAATCTCGACCTTCACTCGGCCCCGGCCCTCGAGCCCGTTCCGGCGGCGGGAGCCAACGTAGAGTTTGTGGTTCCTCACGAGCCAATGGTGACCAACGGTGTGGGCATCATCAACATGCGTGTGTTCGAGC
>JAGWUG010000081.1 GCA_028868555.1 Actinomycetales bacterium
GCCACGCGGAAGACGTCTCCCAGGTTGTGGCTAATGATAATTACGCCCACGCCATTGTCGGCGAGGCGGCGAACCAGGTTGAGAACCTGCTCGGTCTGGGCAACACCCAGGGCGGCGGTTGGTTCGTCGAGGATTACCAGCTTGGCTTCGCGGAGCACCGAACGAGCGATGGCTACGGTCTGGCGCTGACCACCGGAGAGCGAGGATACCTTCTGGCGAACCGACTTCACGGTGCGAACCGAGAGGCTCTGCAGTGCCTTGGTGGCCTGAAGCTCCATCTCCGACTCGTGCAGGGTGCCGGTCTTGAGGACCTCGTGACCGAGGAACATGTTCTGAACGATGTCCAGGTTCTCGCAGAGCGCGAGGTCCTGGTACACAACCTCGATGCCGAGGTCGCTTGCCTCGAGTGGGTTGTGGATGTTTACGAGTTCGCCGTTGAAGCGAACCTCTCCCTCGTCGTAAGGCTGAACGCCCGAGAGGCCCTTGATGAGGGTGGACTTACCGGCACCGTTGTCACCAACGAGAGCGGTGACTTTACCGGCGAAAACTTTGAGGTCAATGCCCTTCAGGACATCAACTGGACCGAAACTCTTTTTGATTCCGGCTAGTTCGACTACTGGGATCTCCACAAGTAGCCCTTTCTGTGTTGCGGATGTTGTTGTGGTTCTTGGAGAAGAAAAGCTGCCCTGCGCCTACTCGAGGCGCAGGGCAGCCCCTTTGTCAGTTGTTACTTGACGCCGTACTTCTTACATGCGGCTGCTACAGCTGCAGTACATACGTCGGCTACCTTTGCGTCGCCAGCAGCAACCACGGTCTTAACAGTGGCGGCCTTGATCAGGATCGGGGTCGAAGCCAGGAATGGGGTGCCGTCTGCAAGCTTCTTGCTAACGGTGACCTTCTGGCCCTTCAGGATCTTGATTGCCAGGTCGGTAGCGGCCTTAGCCTCAACCTTGAATGGCTTGTAGACAGTTGCGGTCTGCTTGCCCAGCAGAACGTTCTGCAGACCAGCAACCGAAGCGTCCTGACCCGAGATAACGGCAGTCTGCTTGTTCTTGTCGAGGATGGCGATGATTGCCGAAGCGTTGTTGTCGTTTGGCGACAGAACTGCGTCAATCTTGCCCTTCAGAGCGGTGAATGCCTGCTCGAACTCAGTTCCAGCAGTTGGGCCATCCCAGGTGCCCTTCATGGTGAAGGCAGCCTTTGCGCCAGCCTTGTTCAGAACAGCGAGTGCACCGTTCAGGAACATTGCGGCGTTACCGTCGGTTGGGTCACCGGAACCGTAAACGATGCTTGCGGTCTTTGGGTCCTTGCCAGCAGCCTTGAGGCCGTCAACTACGGTCTGTCCCTCGAGAGCACCAACAGCGGTGTTGTCGAACGATACGTAGTAGCTAGCACCAGCGATTGGGCGGTCGTAGGCAATAACAGGAATGCCCTGAGCCTTTGCCTTGGTTGCAACAGCTGCACCGGCACCGTTGAAGTCAACCAGGATCATAACGCCACAGCCCTTAGCGAGCTGAGCGTCAGCGATGGTTGCGAACTTCGCGGTGTCCTTCTGTGCGTTCTGGATGTCGGTCTTGAAACCGGCCTTGGTCAGAGCGCTGTTCAGAGCTGGACGGTCACCGGACTCCCAGCGGGTACCGCTGTCGGCGTCTGGCAGGATTACGCAGGCACGCTTGCTAGCAGCTGCGTGAGCGGCGCCTACGCCGGTCAGAAGCAGTGCCGAAGCGGCAGCAATAGCAACTGCAGCAGAGAATGCAGTCTTCTTCATTGTGTCTCCTAGATGGATTGTTTTGGTTTTTGTGTAACAGCCCCCAACGGGCCGCCCCATTTGAGGCTGTATCTATTGTTGCCCTAAACAACAAACAAATTTGGGCGTTTTCGGTAACGATTAGGCATCGTTATGGTTTTGTTGTTTAAAGCAACAAGTAACCGCTTGCGGGGCTACAGCCCTTTATTGACGGGCTTTTTTAATAGAGGTTTTTGGCGGCCGCTGCATATTGCATAACGGTTACAGACACAGCGGGGCGATTTACCGTTGCCAGCAGGTCGATGCTCCAGTTTGGCCGCGAACCCGAAATTACCCAAGCAGCCTGCCTCGCGGCACCGTCTGCAACGTACTCACCGGGGGCCGGAACGGCTACCGGGAGCCCAAAGATCTCTGCCGCGATCTGCTGCACGGCTGGGTTGGCTGCCGCACCTCCAACCAACAGGATTCGCTTGGTGGCAACACCTGCATCGGTGAGTGCGGAAAGGCCGGCGGCTAGTCCGCAGAGCATTCCCTCAATGGCGGCACGCGCCAAATTTGGGCGAGTGTTGTTGGCCAGGGTTAGGCCAACCAGAGATGCCGTGGCATCAGGAAGGTTTGGGGTGCGTTCGCCCTCGAAATAGGGAACGAGCACAACACCGCCGGAGCCAGGTTCGGCCTGAAGGGCCAGCTGCCCCAGCTCGTCGTGCGAGACCTCCAGCAGCGAAGCGAACGAGTCCAGAACACGCGCGGCGTTCAGCGTGCAGACAAGCGGCAGGAAACTTCCTGAGGCACTGGAGAAACCAGCGATCGTTCCGGTGGCGTCGTTGGTAGGTGTTGCCGAAACCGAGAACACTGTTCCCGAAGTGCCAAGAGAAACGATTACATCGCCGTCGACTGCATCCACGCCAAGTCCCGCTGCGGCATTGTCGCCAGCTCCGCAGGCAATGACACCCGTGAACCCAGATCGGCCCGAGTTTGCTGCGAAGGCTGCCACGCCAGGAGAAACGATTTTCGGGAGAGCCGGAACGCGACCCAAGATCCAGGTCGGGATCTCTGGGACGTACTGACCGGTGGCTGGGTTGAAATAGCCGGTGCCCGAGGCATCGGAGGCATCGGTGGCAAGCGCGGTTAGGTCTGGGCCAAACTGGCTCTCCCCCGCCGGACCGTAGCCGGCAAGACGCCAGCTCAGGTAGTCGTGCGGGAGGCAGACTGCAGCAACCCGGGCAGCATTCTCAGGCTCGTTGGTCGCCACCCAGGCTACCTTGGTGCTGGTGAAGGAAGCCACCGGAAGCGACCCGGTTTCACGAGCCAGGTAGTCGGCACCAAAGTGGGCAATCAGTCGCTCGGCGTCGCCGGCGCTGCGGGTGTCATTCCATAGAAGTGCGTCGCGCACCACGGTGCCGTCTTCGGCAAGCAACACCATTCCGTGCTGCTGCCCACCGATGGAGATGGCCGCAACATCGGTCAACCCACCGGCATCGGCGATTGCCACCTGCATGGCCTCCCACCAGCGCTCCGGATGAACCTCGGTGCCGTTGGGGTGCGAGGCCCGACCGGTGCGAACAAGCGCACCGGTCTGAGCATCACGAATGACAACCTTGCAGGACTGCGTCGACGAATCGACGCCGGCAACCAGAACCACTTTGTTTGACTCGGGCGGGGCTTAGCGAGCACCCATGAGGTGCTCGAGTGCCAGCTGGTTGAGGTGGACGAAGTTGAAGCCCTTGCCGTTGTAGTAGCTGTCGGCATCGAAGTCCTCGTAGGAGCTGCGGTCTGCCAGAAGCTGGGCGTAGCCCTCACCCGGGTTCAGGGTTGGCTTACGCAGCTGGTGCACGCGAGAAGCCTCGAGTGCTGCCTTGACCTCAGGGTCGGCGTTGAAAGCTGCGGCACGCTCCTTGAGCAGCAAGTAGGTGCGCATGTTGGCTGCGGCCGATGCCCAGACACCGTTGTAGTCCTCGGTGCGGCTTGGCTTGTAGTCGAAGTGGCGAGGGCCGTCGTAGGCGCGGCCACCATTTACGCCACCGAACTCCAGAAGGTTCACCAGGCTGAAGGCGTTGAAGATGTCGCCGTGGCCGAAGACCAGGTCCTGGTCAAACTTCACACCGCGCTGACCGTTGAGGTCAATGTGGTACAGCTTGCCGTGCTCCAGCGCCTGCTCGATGCCGGCGGTGAAGTTCAGGCCAGCCATCTGCTCGTGGCCAACCTCTGGGTTCAGGCCAACCAGCTCTGGGTGGTCAAGGGTGTTGATGAACGCCATAGCGTGACCGAGAGTTGGAAGCAGGATGTCACCGCGAGGCTCGTTTGGCTTTGGCTCGATGGCGAAGCGGATGTCGTAACCCTTGTCGATCACGTACTGTCCCAGCAGGTTGCAGGCCTCGCGGTAGCGCTCGAGAGCTGCGCGAACGTCCTTGGCGTTGTCATACTCGGCGCCTTCGCGGCCACCCCACATGACGAAGGTCTTGGCGCCCATCTCGGCCGCCAGGTCCAGGTTGCGCAGTGCCTTTCGTAGCGAGAAGCGACGCACCTCGCGGTCGTTGCTGGTGAAGGCCCCGTCCTTGAAGACCGGGTGGCTGAAGAGGTTGGTGGTGACCATCGGAATGATCATGCCGGTGTCGGCAAGTGCCTGCTTCAATCGATCGATCTGGCCCTGGCGGACTGCATCGGAGGAACCGAATGGGAATAGGTCATCGTCGTGGAAGGTGAGGCCGTAGGCGCCCAACTCCGAAAGCTTGTGTACGGCTTCAACCACGTCTAGCTCGGCGCGAGTTGCGCCACCAAACTGATCCTGCGCGCGCCAGCCGATGGTCCAGAGGCCGAATGAGAACTTGTCTTCGCGTGATGGAGTGAGAGTCACGATGTTTCCTAATTCTTGTGCAAGAAAGCCTTTTGGGGCTTCGGCATTTGTTGCCTAAGACAACGATGTTTGTTGCTCAAGGCAACAATAGTAAATTTTGAAACGTTTTTTCCAGTAGTTTTGGTACACGGAGGAGATTGTTATATGCCTGATACCAAAACGCCGCGGGCACCGCTGGGTCAGAACCGCGAGAACCTGCGCCAACACAATCTCTCCGTTGTTCTGCGCATGCTGCACCAGTCGCGCTCGGTGCCCCGCTCGCACCTCACCTCGGTTACCGGCCTGAATCGTTCCACCATTTCGGACCTCGTGGGCGAACTGGTTTCTCTCGGTCTTGCCACCGAGGCCGAGGCCCAGATCATCGGTTCGGTTGGCCGTCCGTCGCTCACAGTTCAAGCCAGCGAGAACATC